>NZ_SRLW01000025.1:0-52985 GCF_006518215.1 Myxococcus sp. AB025B | reverse complement strand
GGGGCCGGCAGCGCCTTCCGGTCCAGCTTCCCACTCGGGGACAGCGGGAAGGCCGGGAGGACGACGAAGGCCGAGGGCACCATGAAGGTGGGCAAGCGCGTCGACAGGAAGTCCTTCAATCCACTCGTGTCGGCGGACGGAGTGGACTGGGTGACGTAGGCGACGAGGCGCTGGTCGCCCGGGGAGTCCTCGCGCACGAGGACCACGGCCTCTCGCACCGAGGCGTGTGACAGCAGCGCCGCCTCGATGTCTCCCAGTTCAATCCGGAAGCCTCTGAGCTTCACCTGGAAGTCCGAGCGGCCCAGGTACTCCAACGTCCCATCCGCCAGCCACCTCGCCACGTCTCCGGTGCGGTACAGCCGCGCCTCGGGCACCTGCGAGTACACGTCCGGCACGAAGCGCTCCGCCGTCAGCTGCGGCCGCCTCCAGTACCCCAGCCCCACCTGCACACCGCCGATGAAGAGCTCTCCGGGCACTCCCACCGGCGTCGGCTGGCCCTGCGCGTCCAGCACGTACAGCCGCGTGTTCGCTACAGGCCGCCCAATCGGAATGCTCGTGCGCGGAGTGCCTCGCGCGCAGTGGAAGTACGAGACGTCCACCGCCGCCTCCGTCGGGCCGTAGAGGTTGTGCACCTCCGCTCCAGACGGCAGCCGCGCGTGCGCCTTCGCCACCAGCTCCGCCGTCAGCGCCTCGCCGCTGCACACCACCCGCCGCAGGTGGCCCAGCCCTTCAATGCCTGGCTCCTCCAGGAAGGCTCGCAGCATCGACGGCACGAAGTGCACCGTCGTCACTCGCTCGTCCCGCAGCAGCTTCGCCAGGTACGCCGGGTCCTGGTGCCCTCCCGGCTTCGCCACCACCAGCCTCGCCCCCGTCAGCAGCGGCCAGAAGAACTCCCACACCGACACGTCGAAGCTGAACGGTGTCTTCTGCACCACCGTGTCCGCTGCCGTCAGCCCGTACTCCTGCTGCATCCACATGAGTCGGTTGACGATGCCCGCGTGCGCGTTCATCGCCCCCTTCGGACGGCCCGTCGAGCCGGACGTGAAGATGACGTACGCCAGTGAGTCCGCGCCTCCCACCGGAGTGGGTGCAGTCACAGGCTGACGGGCCACCGTGGCCCACTCCGTGTCCAGGCTCACCACTCGCGAGCCGTGCGTCGGCAGCACCGACTTCAGCTTCTCGTGCGTGACGAGGACGGGCGCGTCCGCGTCCTCCAGCATCCCCGCCAGGCGCTCCCTCGGGTATGCCGGGTCCAGCGGCACGTAGGCCGCTCCCGACTTGAGCACTCCCAGCAGCGCCACCACCAACTCCAACGAGCGCTCCAGGCACACGCCCACCAGCACCCCGGGCTTGGCTCCCAGCGTGCGCAGGTGGTGGGCCAACTGGTTCGCCCGTGCATCCAGCTGCGCGTAGGTGAGGGTGCTTCCCTCGAAGCGGACCGCCTCCGCCTCCGGTGTGCGTCGCACCTGCGCCTCGATGAGCGCGTGCAGCGTCGCCTCCGTCGGGTACGCCTCCGTCCTCCCCTGGAAACCCACCAACACCTGCTGCCGCTCCTCCTCGCCCATCAGCGGGAGGTCGGCGATGGGGCTCCGGGCATCACGAACCACTGCCTCCAGCAGGACGCGGAAGTGCTGTCCCAGTCGCTCGGCGGACGCGGCCGAGAACAGGTCGAGGCTGTACTCCAGCGCGCCATCGAGCCCGCCATCCGGCTGCTCCATCATCGACATCGTGAGGTCGAGTCGCGCCGTGTTCGTCGTGGTCTTGAGCACGTCCACGCGGACACCCGGAAGCGCGGGAGGCTGCATGGGGGCGTTCTGGAGCGCGAACATGACCTGGATGAGCGGGGACCTGCGGCCCTCGCGCTCGCCACCGAGCGCCTCCACGAGCTGGTCGAACGGCACGTCCTGATGGACGTACGCGGCCAGGGACTCCTCTCGGACGCGAGACACGAGCTCGCTGAACGTCGGGTTGCCATCCACGCGGGCGCGCAGCACCAGCGTGTTGACGAAGAAGCCGATGAGCGGCTCCAGCTCGGACCGGGTGCGCTGCGCCACGGGGCTGCCGACGCAGAAGTCCTGCTGCCCCGAGTAGCGGGACAACAGCACCTCGAACGCCGCGAGCAGGACCATGAACAGCGTGGCCCCTTCCTTCCGCGCCAGCGTCTCCAGCTCCGCCACCAGCTCCGGCGGCAGCGTGAAGAAGTGGCTGCCTCCCCGAATCGTGCGGGTCGCCGGACGGACGGTGTCCGCGGGCAGCTCCAGCGCGGGCGCGCCGGTGAAGCGGGCACGCAGGCCCTCGAGCTGCGTCTGGATGCCCTCCGACTTCACCCACTCGCGCTGCCATGCCGCGAAGTCCGCGTACTGTACGGGCAGCTCGGGCAGGGGCACGGACTGACCCTCCGCGAGCGCCTCGTAGATGGACGCCACCTCATGCACCAGAACGCCCATGGACCAACCGTCCGAGACGATGTGGTGCATGCACAGCAGCAGGACATGCTCGGTCGCGGACGTGCGCACCAGCACCGTGCGCAGCAACGGCCCGGTCTGGAGATCGAACCGGTGATGCGCCTCCTCGGACATCCGGGTACGCAGCGCCGATTCACGCGCGGACTCTGGCAGCATGCTCAGGTCCACCACGGGCAACAGCCACTGATTCGGCGCGGACTGGATGCGCTGGAACGGCACACCCTCCCGTGCACCGAAGGTCGTCCGCAGCACCTCGTGACGGCGCACGAGCGTCGCGAACGTCTGCGTCAGCACCTCGACATCGGGCGCGCCCGTCATCCGCAGCGCCACGGGGACGTTGTAGACGGCCTGTCCCGGCTGGAGCTGCTCCAGGAGCCACAGGCGCTGCTGCGCGAACGACAGGGGCAACACCTCGTCGCGAGCCACCGACACCAGCGGCGGCATCTGCGTCCGGGACGCCTTCAGCATCAGCTCCTCGAGGTGTCGCGCGAGGCCGGCCAGCGTCGGGGCCTCGAACAACACGCGCAGCGGCAGGTCCACGCCCAGCAGCGCGCGCACCCGGGTCACCAGCTGCGTGGCCAGGAGCGAGTGACCTCCCAGCTCGAAGAAGTCGTCGTCCGGGCCAATCCGGTCCACCTTCAACACCTCGCGGAACAGCGCCGCGAGCTGCTGCTGGAGGAGAGGCAGGGAGTCCTCGGAGACGGTCGTCGTCGAGCCGAGCTCCGGCGCGGGCAGCGCCTTGCGGTCCACCTTGCCGTTGGGCGACAGGGGCAGCGCCTGGAGCGCGACGAACGCGGTGGGCACCAGGTACTCCGGCAGCTGACGCCGCAGGTGCTCACGCAGCGCTCCCGTCTCCAGTGACTCCGGCACCACGTAGGCCACCAGGCGCTTGTCGCCGGGCGAGTCCTCGCGCACCACCACCGTGGCCTCGACCACTCCCGCGTGGGCGCGGAGCGTGGCCTCGATTTCTCCCAGCTCGATACGGAAGCCACGCACCTTCACCTGGAAGTCCGTGCGGCCCAGGAAGCGCAGCGTGCCGTCCTCCGCCCAGCGCACGCGGTCACCGGAGCGGTACAGCCGCGCCCCCGGCGTCGTCGAGAAGGGGTGGGGGACGAAGCGCTCCGCGGTGAGGGAGGGCTGGCCCAGGTAGCCGCGCGCGAGGCCATCGCCACCGATGAACAGCTCGCCCGGCACACCCACGGGCACGGGCTGCATCGACTCGTCCAGGACGAAGACCTGGGTGTTCCCGATGGGGCGACCGATGGGCACGGACAGGCCCACGTCGTCACCCGGGGACATCCGGTGGCAGGCCGTGAACGTCGTGCCCTCCGTGGGGCCGTAGCCGTTCACCAGCCCCTGGCCACTCGCCAGTCGCTCGCGCACTCGCGGCGCGGGCAGCACGTCACCACCCGCGAGCAACTGACGCACGCCAGCGAGCGCCTCCGGCTGATGCTGCTGCATCTGGTCGAACAGCGCCGCCGTGAGCCAGAGCAGTGAGACCTGGTGACGGACGAGGGCCTCGCCCAGCTCCTTCAGGTCCGGCGTCGCCTGCGGGTAGATGACCAGCCGGCCGCCGAACAGCAGCGCGCCCCACAGCTCCAGCGTGGACGCATCGAAGGCCAGCGGCGCGAGCTGGAGGACCACCTCCTTGGGCCCCAGGTCCACGAAGCGCGCACCGGTGAGCAGGCGGATGACGCCTCGGTGCGGGATGGCCACGCCCTTGGGAGTGCCCGTGGAGCCCGACGTGTATGAGACGTACGCCAGGTGGTCCGGAGCGAGGTCCGCGCTCACCGCGTGCGTGGGCCTGCGCGCGATGGCGCTCCATTCGGAGTCCAGGCTCACCAGGAACTGCGAGCCCGCGGGCAGCTCGTCCTCCAGCGAGGACTGCGTGAGCACCGCCACCACGCCCGAGTCCTCGAAGAGGAACGCCAGGCGCTGCGCCGGATACGACGGGTCCAGCGGCACGTAGCAGCCGCCGACCTTGAGGATGCCCAGCACCCCCACGACCATCTCCAGCCCGCGATGCAGGCACACGCCCACGCGGGACTCGACGCCCAGGCCCAGGGCGCGGAGGTGATGTGCGAGCTGGTTCGAGCGTTCATCGAGCTGCGCGTACGTGAGCGTCTGCCCCTCGAACTCCACCGCCACGGCCGACGGACTCCGAGCCACCTGCGCGGCGAACAGCGCGGGAATCGTCGCCACGGCCGGCAGGTCCACGTGGGTGTCGTTCCACGCGCGCAGGAGCGTCTCGCGCTCCTCGCCGCGCATCAGCGGGAGCTGGCTGAGCCGCTGCTCCAAGCCGCCCCGGGCCAGGGCCCCGAGCACCACGCCCAGGTGGTCCGCCATCCGGCGGATGGTCGCCTCGGTGAACAAGTCGGTGCTGTACTCGAGCTGTCCCTCCAGCGCGCCGTCGCGCTCCATCAGCGAGAGCGTGAGGTCGTAGCGCGCCGTCCGGGTCGCGCTCGGCAGCAGGTCCACCTGCACACCCGACAGCGACGGGGCGCGCATGGGCGTGTTCTGGAGCACGAACAGCGTCTGGAACAGCGGCGTGCGGGACAGGTCTCGCTCACCGCCGAGGGCCTCGACGACCCGCTCGAAGGGCACGTCCTGGTGCGCGAAGGCGGCCAGGGCCACGTCCTTGACCTGCTGGACCATGGTCGCGACGGTGGGGTCCTCGTGCCACTGGAAGCGCAGCGGGACGGTGTTGACGAAGAAGCCGATCAACCCCTCCAGCTCAGGCCGCTCGCGGTGGCCCACCGTCGTCCCGGTGGTGAAATCCCGCTGCCCCGAGTACCGCGCCAGCAGCGCCTGCCAGCCCGTCATCAACACCATGAAGAGCGTCGCGCCCCGCGCGCGTCCCAGGGACTCCAGCCCCGTCACGAGGTCCGCGGGCAGCCGGAAGGCGTGCATCGCGCCCTGGTAGCTGCGCGTAGCAGGCCGCGAGTGGTCCGTGGGCAGCTCCAGCACGGGAGCCCCTTCGAGCCGCGAGCGCCACCACTCGACCTGCGCGCCCACCGTCGCTCCATCCAGCACCCGACGCTGCCACGCCGCGAAGTCCGCGTACTGCACGGGCAGCTCCGGCAGCGCGGGCGCCTTGTCTTCCAGGAGCGCGGTGTACAGCTCGGCGATCTCCCGAATCAGCACGTCCACGGACCAGCCGTCCGAGACGATGTGATGCATGCACAGCAGCAGGATGTGCTCCCGCGCGCCCAGCTTCAGCAGGGCGGTGCGCAGCAGCGGACCGTGCTCCAGGTCGAAGGGACGGTGGGCCTCTTCGACGATGCGACGCTCGGAGGCGGCCTCGCCCGCGGAGGACTCCAGCGCGCTCAGGTCCTCGACCTCCAACGCCCAGTGCTCGGGCGCGGCGTGGATGCGCTGCACGGGGCTTCCGTCGTGGGACGTGAAGGTGGTGCGCAGCGACTCGTGCCGTTGAGCCACGCCACGGAAGGCCCGGCGGAGCACGTCCACCTGGAGCGGTCCGCGCAGTCTCAGCGCCGCGGGCATGTTGAACGCCACGAGGCCCGGCTGGAGCTGGTCCATGAACCACAGCCGCTGCTGAGCGAACGACAGCTCCAGCGCGCCCGCCTCACGGGATACGGGCACCAGGGGCGGCAGCTCGGACACGGGAGACGCGGCGGACAGGTGCTCGGCGAGCCGCGCCACGGTGGGGGCCTCGAAGAACGCGCGCAGGGACAGCGACGTCCCCAGCCGGGCGCGCAGGCGCGTCACCACCTGGGTGGCGAGCAGCGAGTGGCCACCGAGCAGGAAGAAGTCGTCCTGTCGGCCCACGCGCTCCACGCGCAGCACCTCGCGGAAGAGGTCCGCGAGCTGTCGCTCCAAGTCAGTCCGGGGCTCCTCGAAGTCCGCCGCGCCCGACGTGAAGTGCGGCGCGGGCAGGGCCTTGCGGTCGACCTTGCCGTGGGACGTCTGGGGCAGGGCGGCGAGCGTGACGAACGCGCTCGGCACCATGTACTCGGGCACGTGGCTCCGCAGGTGGACACGCAGTGCCTCCACGTCCACGGTGGCGGGCGCGACATAGGCCACCAGGCGCTTGTCGCCGGGCGCGTCCTCTCTCACCACCACCGCGACCTCGGCGACTCCGGCGTGGGCACGCAGGAGGGACTCCACCTCGCCCAGCTCGATGCGGAAGCCGCGTACCTTCACCTGGAAGTCGATGCGCCCCAGGAACTCGAGCGTCCCGTCCTGGCGCCAGCGCACCCGGTCTCCCGAGCGGTAGAGCCGCTCACCCGGCGTGGTGGCGAAGGGATGCGGCACGAAGCGCTCCGCGGTGAGCGCGGGCTGCCCCTGGTAACCCCGAGCGAGACCCGGGCCGCCGATGAACAGCTCGCCCGGAACACCCACGGGCACCGCACGCAGGTGTGCATCCAGCACGTAGACCTGCGTGTTGGCCAGCGGGCGACCGATGGGGATGGAGTCGCCCGGAACGTCACCCGGGTTCAGCGTGTGCTGCGTGGCGACGACGGTGGCCTCGGTGGGACCGTAGCCGTTGATGATGGAGCGGCCCTGCGCCAGTCGCGCCTGGACGCGAGGCGCGGGCAGCACGTCGCCACCGACGACGAGTCGCCGCACCTGGGCCAGGGCCTCCGGCTGGTGCTGCTGCATGACGTCGAACAAGGCCGTTGCCAGGACGGCCGCGTTCACCTTGCGCTCGATGATGAGGCTCGCCAGCTCCGCCACCTCGGGCGTGTGCGCCGGGTAGACGACGAGCCGCGCGCCGAACGCCAGCGTGGTCCACACCTCCAAGGCGTGCGGATCGAACGTGGGCGCGCAGACCTGGAGGACGATGTCCTCCGGCCCCGTGGCCATGCGCAGCCCCTGGGCCAGCCGGAGCACCGCGCGATGCGAGACGGCCACGCCCTTGGGCAGGCCGGTGGAGCCGGAGGTGTACGTGACGTACGCGAGCTGGTCCGGGCTCGCGGGGACCGAGACCGGGTCCGTGGACTGGCGCGCGATGACGCTCCAGTCCGAGTCCAGCCGGACACGCGAGCGGGCCGGGAGCACCTCGGAGAAGGCGTCCACGGTGAGCACCGAGGAGAGCCCCGCGTCCGCGAGGACATGGGCCAGTCGCTGCTCGGGCCACGTCGGGTCCATGGGCACGTAGCTGCCCCCGGCCTTCAGGACGCCGAGCATGCCCACGATGAGCTCCAGCCCTCGCGTCAGGCACAGGCCCACGCGAGGCTCCATGCCCAACCCCAGGGACAAGAGGTGTCGGGCCAGCTGGTTCGAGCGAGCGTCGAGCTGTCCGTAGGTGAGCACCTGCGCCCCGGCCTCCACTGCCACGGCGTCAGGAGCCGCCCGGGCCCGCGCGGCGACGAGCGCGTGCAGCGTGGTCTCGGGCGCGGCTTCGGCGACACGGGTGTCGTTCCAGTCGACGAGCACCTGGCGACGCTCGGCCTCGGACATCAGCGGCAGCGCCGAGAGCCGGCTGCGCGAGTCCTCGACGATTCCCTGGAGCAAGCGCTGGAAGTGCTCGACCAGTCGAGCGGCCGTGTCCGGGGTGAAGAGGTCCAGGCTGTATTCGAGCTGTCCTTCCAGCGTTCCCTGGCGCTCCATCAACGAGACGGTGACGTCGAACCTGGACGTGTCCGTCGCGGTGGGCAGCAGCTCCACGCTCAGGCCCGGGAGGGACGGAGGCTGGAGCGGCGCGTTCTGGAGCACGAACACCGTCTGGAACACGGGCGTGCGGGACAAGTCCCTCGCGCCGCCCAGCGCCTCGACGAGGCTGTCGAAGGGCACGTCCTGGTGCGCGAAGGCCGCGAGCGACTCCTCGCGGACCCGGCCCAGCAGCTCCAGGAAGGTCGGGTCACCCTCCAGTCGCGCGCGCAGGGCCAGCGTGTTCACGAAGAAGCCGATGAGGCCCTCGAGCTCCGGACGCGAGCGGTGCGCCACCGGCGTGCCCACGCTGAAGTCCGTCTGGCCCGAGTAGCGCGACAGCAGCGTCTGCCAGCCCGCGAGCAGCACCATGAACAGCGTGGAGCCCTCGGCCTGGGCCAGCTTCTCCAGGCGGGAGACCAGGGCCTGCGGCAACGAGAAGAACCGCGTCGCGCCGCGCGAGGTCCGCACCGCGGGACGCGAGTGGTCCGTGGGCAGCTCCAACACGGGAGTGCCCTGGACATGGGTGCGCCACCCTTCGAGCTGGGTCCTCGCGGCGTCGCCCTCCAGGACGCGCCGCTGCCAGGCCGCGTAGTCGGCGTACTGGACCGGGAGCGTCGGGAGCGACGACTCACGCCCCTGCGAGAAGGCCGCGTAGAGCAGCGCCACCTCGCGCACCAGCACGCCCATGGACCAGCCGTCCGAGACGATGTGGTGCATGCACAGCGACAGCAGATGCTCCTCGGCGCCGAGCCGCAACAGGGCCGTGCGCAGCAGCGGGCCGTGCTCCAGGTCGAACGGGTGATGCGCCTCCTCGGAGAGCCGCTGCTTCACCGCGGCCTCTCGCGCGGAGGGCTCGAGCGCGCTCAGGTCCTCGACGGCCAGCGCCCAGGCGTCCGGCGCGGGGTGGACCCGCTGCACCGGCTGGGCGTCCTGGGTGGCGAAGGTGGTGCGCAGCGGCTCGTGCCGACGGACCACCTCCGCGAAGGTGCGGCGGAGGACCTCGACATCGAGACGTCCCGACAGCCGCAGGGCCACGGGGATGTTGTACGCGGCCTGTCCCGGCTGGAGCTGCTCCAGGAACCACAGGCGCTGCTGCGCGAACGACACCGCCAGGGCCTCGTCCGTGCGCGCGATGCGCTCCAGGGGCTCCGGCCGTGCCTCCGCGGGCGCGCCCTGCAGGGGCGCGAGACGCTCGGCGAGGCGCTCGACGGTGGGGGCCTCGAAGAGGACTCGCAGGGACAGGGAGACGCCGAGCTGCGCGCGCAGTCGGGTCACCACCTGGGTGGCGAGCAGCGAGTGCCCGCCGAGCGCGAAGAAGTCATCGCGCGCGCCCACGCGGGAGTGGCCGAGCACCTCCGAGAAGATGCGGGCGACGGTCTCCTCCATCGGAGTCCGCGGCGCCAGGTACTCGTCCTCGATGACCGAGCGGTCCGCTTCCGGCGCGGGCAGCGCGCCACGGTTGACCTTCCCGCTGGGCGTCAGCGGCAGGGACGGCAGCACGACGAACGCCGACGGCACCATGTGCGGCGGCAGGCGCTCCGTGAGGGCCTGACGGATGCGCGCGAGCTCACGCGCGCTCCGGGCCCCGCGCATCGGGTCGTTCGCCAGCGCGGCGACGGGACGCGGGTCCTCATCGGACGTGAGGTCGAAGAGCGCGGGCTCGCCCGTGCGGGTGAAGACCACGTCCAGCGCGCCGTTCGAGTGCGCGCCCGCCCAGCTCACCTTGACGTCGTAGCCGAGCACTCCGCCCAGCGCGTAGAGGTCCTCCGGCTCCACGCCGCGCGAACCGGGCCAGTCGCGGAGCACCTCGCGCAGCGCGGCCACGTGGGGCGGACGACCCGAGCCGGACAGCAGCTCGACCAGCCGGGTGTCATCGAGGATGCGCGCGTTCGGCAGGCCTCGCACCGCGAGCATCGTCGGCCGGGCCTCCAGCTTCTGGCGCAGCGACTCCAGCGACAGCTGGCTGCCGTCCGTCCAATCGGGGCGCGGGAGCGAGGTGGCCTCGCCGACGTGGAGGATGACCTCGTAGCGGAAGCGGCTCAGCTCGTTGTCGTAGCGGCCATGCTTGGGCAGGACCTCCACGCGGGAGATGCCGGGCAGGCGCGTGGTCAACGACGTGAAGAACGTGGGCGAGAGGACCAGCTCCTCCTCGGCCATCACGTCGCGCTGCACGCGGTACTGGAGCTGCGCGGTGGACAGGTTCGGAGGCGCGCGGTGCAGCCGCACCGAGGCGCGGAAGGCCTCCAGCACCTCCAGGTTGCGCACGTCGCCCAGGAAGATGCGGCCCCCGGGCTTGAGCACCGCCACCGCGCCCTTGAGCACCTGGAGCAGGTAGTCGCCGCTCGGGAAGTACTGGATGACGGAGTTCAGGATGACGGTGTCGAACGAGCGAGGCTCGATGCCCGACAGGTCGTCCGCCGTGCGGTGCAGCAGGTGGACCGAGCGCAGCGACTCCCCGAGCCGCTCCTTCTGACGCTCGATGCGGTCCAGCGCGGGGCGCGCGAAGTCCACGCCCCAGTACGCCTCGCAGCGGGGGGCCAGCCGGTACAGGAGCAGACCCGTTCCACAGCCCAGCTCGAGCACGCGTCGGGGACGCAGGGACAGGATCTGTCGGACGGTGGTGTCCACCCACTCGCGCATCTGCGGCGCCGGGAGCGGGCCTCCGGTGTAGCTGTCGTTCCAGCCGGAGATGTCGAAGGTGGCGTCCTCGCTGCGCTCACCTTGCGTGTACGTCTCGTCGTAGACGGCCTTCCACTGCGCGGTCTGCTCCACGCTCGCCGAGGTGTCCAGGTCGCCCAGGACGACGTACGCGGCCAGCCGCTTGTCCCCGGGCGTGTCCTCGCGGGCCATCACCACCGCCTCGCGGACCGAGGGGTGGGTGCTCAGCGCGGACTCGATCTCCCCCAGCTCGATGCGGAAGCCGCGGATCTTCACCTGGTTGTCGATGCGGCCCAGGTACTCGAGGTCGCCGTTGGCCAGGCGCCGCGCCAGGTCGCCCGCGCGGTACAGCTTGCGCCCACGCACGGCGCCGAAGCGGTCCTCCACGAAGCGGGCGGCGGTGAGCTCGGGTCGCCGCAGGTAGCCGCGCGCCACGCCCGCGCCCCCCACGTGAATCTCACCCGGGACCCCCACGGGCACCGGCTGTCCGGAGGAATCCAGCAGGTAGATTTGGAGGTCCGGAATCGGGCGGCCGATGACGCTGGACCACGGGCGGTCGACGTCCGCCATCCGCACGGGACGGTAGGTGACGTGCACCGTGGTCTCGGTGATGCCGTACATGTTGACGAGCGTCGGCTGCTCGTCGCCGTGCCGCTCGAACCAGGGACGCAGCGCGGCCATGTCCAGCGCTTCACCGCCGAAGATGACGTAGCGCAGGGACAGCGTCGCGACCGGTCCTCGCGCCGCGGCCTGCTGCTCGGCGTGGATGAGCTGCCGGAACGCGGTGGGTGTCTGGTTGAGGACGGTGACCTGCTCGTCGGCGAGCAGTCGGTGGAACGCCTCGGGCGAGCGGCTCACCCAGTACGGCACCACCACCAGTCGGCCGCCGTACAGGAGCGCGCCCCAGAGCTCCCACACGGAGAAGTCGAACGCGTACGAGTGGAACAGCGTCCACACGTCCTCGGGCCCGAAGTGGAACCACGCCTCCGTGGCGGTGAAGAGGCGCACGACGTTGTCGTGGCGCACCATCACGCCCTTGGGACGACCCGTGGAGCCGGAGGTGTAGATGACGTAGGCCAGGTCGCTCGGCGCATTGCAGCGCGGCGGACGGGGGGCGGAGCCCGAGACGTCCGCGTCCGTGTCCATGCGAATCACGGCAGCGCTGCCTTGCGCGGGGATGCGGTCCTCCAGCGACGACTGCGTGATGAGGACCGGGGCCTGCGCGTCCTCCAGCATGAACGCGAGGTTCTCGCGGGGGTAGGACGGGTCCAGCGGGAGGTAGGCACCGCCGGCCTTGAGGATGCCGAGCAGGGCCACCACCAGGTCCAGCCCGCGCTCCAGGCACACGCCCACCAGGACATCCGGGCCCACGCCGTGGCGCAGCAGCACCTGGGCCAGACGGTTCGCGCGTCCGTCCAGCTCGCGGTACGTGAGGCGCGTGGACTCGAAGGTGACGGCGATGGCGTCGGGTGAGCGGTCCACCTGCGCCTCGAAGCGCTCCACCAGCGTGCCGTCGCTTGGCGCTTCGGCGTGGGGGTTCCAGGCGTGGAGGACGTGCTGACGCTCGGCCTCCGTCATCAGGGGCAGCTCGGCGATGCGCTGCTCGGGGGCTTCCGCCATCGCGCCGACCACGACCTCGAGGTGGCCCAGCAGGCGGTCGATGGTCTCCGCGTCGAAGAGGTCCGCCGCGTACTTGCAGCCGATGAGCAGGCCCTCGGGGCGGTGGACGGCCTCGAAGGTGAGGTCCAGTTCGGTGGTGCGGTTGTCCAGCAGCGACACGTCCAGCGTGAGCCCCTGGCCCACGGCCAGGTCACGGGGGATGTCGTAGTCGTCGAGGACGAAGGCGACGTTGTACAGCTCGCGCCGCTGTGAGCCGGGCTGCACGGCCGCGAGCACGTGGTCGAACGGGCAATGCGAGTGCGCGAGCGCGCCCAGGGTGCTCTGCTTCACGGCGGAGAGCAGCCCCTTCACGGTGGCCTCGGTCGGCAGGCGGACGCGCAGGGGGATGAAGTTGGTGCAGTCGCCCATCAGCTCGCGGATGCCCGGGACCTCGCGGCCGGAGACCGCGGAGCCGAGCACGAAGTCGGACTGTCCGCTCCAGCGGTGGAGCACGGTGGACAGCGCGGTGACCACGCTCATGAACGGGGTGACGCCTTCACGGCGGCCCAGCGCGTGGAGCTTCGTCATCAGCGCGGCGGGCAGCAGCCGTGAGCGGCGGGCACCGTGGAACGACAGGCGCTGGGGGCGAGGACGGTCCGAGGGGAGCGCGAGCAGGGACGGCGCCTCCGCGAGCGCCTGCTTCCACCACGTCAGCTCCTTGCGCAGGGCCTTGGGGGTGAGGTGCTCGTGCTGCCACACCGCGAAGTCCGCGTACTGGAGCGTGGGCGCGGGCAGAGGAGAAGGCTGTCCCTGGGTGAACGCAACGAGCAGGGTCGCGAGCTCCCGGGCCATCAGGCCGATGGACCAGCCATCCGCGACCAGGTGGTGCACGGAGACGACGAGGGCGTGGTCCTCCTCCGCGAAGCGGACCAGGGTGAAGCGGAGCAACGGCCCCGTCGCGGGGTCCATCGGGCGCTGACCATCGCGCACGGCCACCGCGTCGAGCACGGAGGCCCGGTCCGCGACATCCTCCGCCTCCGCGATGACCGTCTCGAGGGCGACGGAGGTGGGGGCGTGGACGTGCTGGGTGAGCACGCCGTCCTTCGCGGTGAGCGTGGTCCGCAGGACGTCATGGCGGCGGACCAGCTCGTTCAGCGCACGCTCCAGGGCCTGCGTATCGAGCGGCCCACGCAGCGAGAAGGCGAGGGGGATGTGGTAGGCGGTCGACGCCGGCTCGAGCTGCTGGATGAACCAGAGGCGCTGCTGCGCGAAGGACGCGGGGTGGTCTCCCGGGGCGGAGCCTCCTCGTGCCACGGGCCCCGGACGCGAGTCCGTGCCGCCCTGGCCGGCCTTGAGGACCTCCGAAATGAGGCCCTGGAGGCTCACGTCCTGGAGCAGCGTGGCCGCGGAGACCCGTACACCCAGGCGCTTCTCGATGCGGGACTGCAGGTCCGCCGCACCGAGCGAATCCATGCCCAATCGCGTCAGCGGCGCATCCGCGTCGAGTGCCGACGATGCCCCACCCAGCACGGCGGAGATCTCCTCGCGCAGCGCACGCTCCAGCTCCGCTGCTGACACCGAGGACGACGCGGCGACCGCACCTGCCCGCGCCAGCGAAGAGCCCGCGTCCGTGCGGCTGACAGAACCCGATTCATTGAGGGAGGGTCCGCCGTGCGAAGGCACGCTCGAGGCGCTCGCATCCGCTCTCCCCGTGGCGCCCGACGCTGCGATGGTGGACGAAGCGGCGCCTCCGGCCGAGGGCACACCGGACGCGGAGGACTCCACGGAGCCCGAAGCCACGATAGCGGACGACGCGGCGTCTCCAGTCGAGGGCACACCGGACGCGGAAGGCACGTCGTCGCGCGTCGGCGCAGAGGGCGCATCGCGTGCCGGAGTCGACGGAGCCCCCAGGTCCGAGCGCCACAGCACGGTCAGCTCGCCCGAGGCGAGCCCCGCGCGGCACGCGTAACGCTGGATCTTCCCACTCGACGTCTTCGGAACGGCGCCCGGCGGCAGCAGCGCCACGGTCCTCGGCTGGACCTCCAGCTCCCGCGCAATCGCCTGACGCACGGCATCCGCCACGGCCGTCAGCGCCTCGGCATCCTTCGACTCGGCCAGCTCGCGCGCCACCTCGGCCACCACCTCGAGCGCCTCGCCCTCCGACGTCTCCACCCCGAACGCCGCCACGCCCCCGGGCCGTACGCGTCGATGCGCGCGCTCGATGACCGCCTCCACGTCCTGCGGGTACAGGTTGCGTCCCCGCAGGATGATGAGGTCCTTGCGGCGCCCCGTGACGACGAGCTGCTCGTCCTCGAGCAGCAGCCCCAGGTCCCCCGTCCGCAGGAACGAGGGCCCATCCTCCGCCCCCACGGGCCGCGCCTGGAACGTCTCCCGGGACTGCTCCGGCTTGCGCCAGTACCCCTGCGCGACACTCCCACCGGACACCCAGATTTCGCCCACCTCGCCCCGAGCGCGCGGCACCCGCGTCTCCGGGTCCACGATGAGCAGGCGCTGCTCGGCCAGCGTCGCGCCGCAGCTCACGTGCGCACGCACCCCCGCCGCATCCGAGGCCACCCGCACCGCGCTCCCACGCGACAGCGCCGCATCCTCCAGATGATGCACGCGCGGCACGCGGCCCTTCTCCTCGCCCGTGACGATGAGCGTGCCTTCCGCCAGGCCGTAGCAGGGATAGAACGCCTCGCGACGGAAGCCCGCCGGCGCGAACACCTCCGCGAAGCGCTCCAGCGTGGCGGCGCGAATCGGCTCCGCGCCGCAGAACGCCACCTCCCACGCGCTCAGGTCGAGCGCCTTCACCTCATCCGGCGTCGCCCGTCGCGCGCACAACTCGAACGCGAAGTTCGGTCCGCCACTCACCGTCCCGCGGAACCGGGACACCGCCTCCAGCCACCGCATGGGGCGCTGGAGGAACGACATCGGTGACATCAGCGTCACGGTGAAGCCGCCGTACAGCGGCTGGAGGATGCCGCCAATCAACCCCATGTCGTGGTACGGCGGCAGCCAGATGACGCCCACGCTGTCGCGGCGCACCTGGAACGCCCCGGAGATGAGCCCCAGGTTGTGCAGCAGGTTCGCGTGGGACAGCATCACGCCCTTGGGCGTCCCCGTGGAGCCGGACGTGTACTGGAGGAACGCCAGCGCATCGGGGCCCACGTCGGGCTCCCTCCACGTGTCCTCCGGGCCCTCGGGCAGGTCGTCGGTGGACAACCACTGGAGCGCCCGGAAGTCCGGCGCCTGCTCGAACACGAAGTCCGCGAGCCCCAGGATGCCCGACGTCGTCAGCACCACCGTGGCCTGCGCATCGTCGATGATGGCGCGCAGGCGGGGGAGGGTGCGCTCCAGGCGCGTCGGATCCGGGGGATAGGCGGGCACCGCCACCGCACCCGCGTACAGACACCCGAAGAAACCCGCGAGGTAGTCGAGCCCCGGTGGATAGAGCAGCAGCACGCGCTGCCCCACCGCGCCACGGGACTGCAACACCGCGGCAATCCGCCGCGCCTGGCGGTCCAGCTCGTACGCCGTCAGCGAGGCTTCGTCGCCGTCCGACTCTCCCAGGAACGTGTAGAGCGGCTGGCGCGACGACTCTCCAACTGCGCGCACACGGAGAGCGTCATTCAGGATTCGGTAGGGAGCGTGCATGGGGTGTGGGGCTCGTCGGGGCTGTTTTCGGCCGGCGGCTTAATAACAGGCGAGCCCGACAATCGCGGCCCACAACGACTACCCACATGCAGCTTCATTAGCGGTGTGAAAGTGGAGCACGGGCTGATCCACTCTCAGCAAGAAATCGCGCTTCAGGCGCGACCGAACAAGCCCTTCAGCCACTTCATGAAGCCACGCTGTCGGGGCGGGCTGACGAGCGCAGGTACCGCTGGAGCGGCGGTTTGCTGCGCGGCTGTCGGACGCGCAGCGGGCGTGCGATTCACCGGTGGCGTGGATGCCGCGGGCTTCATCGGCACCGGATTGACGACGCGCGCACCGGACGTGCTCGTGGTGCGCGCGGAGGGTGCGGTGGGTTGAGGCGGCACATTCGCCGCCGCACTCTCCGTGTCGAGCTGTGCGAGCCGGGCCTTCACCGCCTCCGGTGTGTCCTTCGTGGAGAACGTGCTCGTCACTTCGCGCCCGCTCGAGGACTCACGCGCGGTCACCTTGAGGAGCGACTCGTTGTTGACCTCGAAGGTCACCGTCACCTGCACCGCGCCGCGAGGCAGCTTGGGCAGGCCGGCGAGCTTGAGCGTGCCCAGGTACTCATTGTCGGACGCTCGTTCAGAGTCGCCCTGGAACACGGTGAGCTCCAGCTCTGTCTGGCCGTCGCGATGCGTGGACAGCGTGTAGCTCTTGGTGGAGGGCAGCGACGTGTTGCGCTCCAGCACGGGCTTGAAGCGCCCGCCGGGCAGGCCCACGCCGATGGCCATGGGCAGCACGTCGATGAGCACCACGCCCTCGAGCTGTCCCAGGCTGTGCGCCAGGAGCGCCGCGCCCAGCGCCACGGCCTCGTCCGGGTGGACGCCCTTGCTCGGAGGCTTGCCGAAGAAGCGGGTGATCTTCTCGTGCACCAGCGGGAAGCGGCTCTGGCCTCCCACGAGGATGACCTCGTCGATGTCCTTGGGGCCCAGGTTCTTCGCCTTGAGCACCTCGTCACAGACCTTCACCGTCCGGTCGACGAGCCCCTCCGTCAGCTCCACCAGCTTCTGCCGGGTGAGCGTGACGTCCAGGTCGTAGGGCTTGTCGTCGATCATCGTGACGAAGGCGACGTGCACCCGCATCTCCGAACGCTCGGACAGCGCGCACTTGGCCCGCTCCGCCGCGTCGTTGATGCGCTGGAGCGCCACGCGGTCTCCCTGGAACGTGCGGCCCGTCTTCTTCTGGAACTCCTCCAGCAGGTACGTGACGATGGCGTTGTCGAAGTCGATGCCGCCCAGGAACGTGTCGCCGCCGGTGGAGATGACCTCGTAGACGTTGTCGGCCAGCTCCAGCACGGACGCGTCGAAGGTGCCGCCGCCCAGGTCGTAGACGAGCACGCGCTGGTTGAGCTTGCGCCCGTACCCGTACGCGAGCGCCGCCGCGGTGGGCTCGTTCAGGATGCGCTCGACGTAGAGGCCCGCGAGCTTGCCGGCCTCCCGCACCGCGTGGCGCTGGTTGTCGTTGTAGTACGCGGGCACCGTGACGACGGCGCGTGAGACGGGCTGCCCCAGCTGATTCTGCGCCACCTCGCGCACCTCGCGCAGGATGAGCGCGGAGATCTGCTGCAGCGAGTAGACCTTGTCGGACAGCTTCACGCCCGCGTCGCCGTTGGCGCCGGCGGTGATCTCGTAGTGGAACTTGTCCTTGATGTTCTCGACGATGGCCGAGTCGTACGCGCGACCCACCAGCCGCTTGGCGCCGTACACCGTCTGTCGAGGGTTGGTGAGCATCTGCCCCTTCGCGGGGTGGCCCACCACCAGCTTGCCGCGCGTGTTGACGGCGATGATGGAGGGCACCGTGTTGTGCCCTTCACGACTGTTGAGCACGCCCGGCTTGCCGTTGCGCACATACGCGGCGCAGGAGTTCGTCGTCCCCAGGTCGATGCCGATGACCACGCCCGCGCGCTTGGGCTCCTGCGTGCTCAGGTCCAGCGCCTCGTCCGACATCATCGTCACGGGCGCGGCGGCCACCGGAGCGCTGGCGGCCTGCTGCCGGGTCACCACCTGCGGGTTGGCCTGCTCCGCCGGAGGTGGGACGGTGTAGTCCGGGGCCCCGACACCCGAGGGGACGGGGGGAACGTCCGACTGGGCGTGGGGCAGGGCGGCGACCGCGGAGTCGAGGAAGCGGCGCGTCTGCGGGTCCAGCGACAGGAAGCGCAGGCCCATGCCGGCCACGCCCTGGCCTCCCTGTCCGGTGACGAAGTGGACCACGGCCTGGGCGTGGATCAACCGCTCGCCGCTGGCCAGCCGCAGGTCCAGGGCGACGGCCGTGCCGGGCGGCTTCACCGCGCGGGCGCGCAGATAGATGCCACCGCGCGTGACGTTGCCCCCGTACTTCGCCAGGAACTCCTCTGGCGTCGCGAATGGCAGCTTCACGACCAACCCGACCGCCGCCTGATTCGATTCCGTCAAAGCCCGGTTCCTGAGACGTGAGTGGAAAATCCGGTCGGATTATCGCTTGAAGTGCGAGTGAACGGGCGTCAAAAAGTCCGCCCTTCCAGGTTGCGTGGCGGCAACGTACCTCGTATGGAACCGCACCCGCAGGGCGCTGGTGCCTCGCGGGCCCCATGCCCCGGGAGCGCCGCCCATGTTGAACCCCGAGATCCGGCTCGCACTCACCTTCGATGATGTCCTCCTGGTGCCCGCCGAAAGTTCGGTTGTCCCCAAGGACACGGACCTGACGACCCGCCTCACCCGCAACCTCCGGCTGAACATCCCGCTCTTGTCGGCGGCGATGGACACCGTGACGGAGGCGCGGACCGCCATCGCGATGGCGCAGGAGGGCGGCATCGGGGTCATCCACAAGAACATGACGCCCGAGCAGCAGGCGCTCGAGGTGCTCAAGGTCAAGAAGTTCGAGAGCGGCATGGTGGTGGACCCCGTCACCATCGACCCCGAGGCCCCGCTGGGCCGCGCCCTGGAGCTGATGCGCCAGCACGGCGTGTCCGGCATCCCCGTGGTGAAGGGCAAGCGCCTGGTGGGCATCGTCACCAGCCGCGACGTGCGCTTCGAGACCAACCTCACCCAGAAGGTCGAGGCCATGATGACGCGCAAGCTCGTCACCGGCCGCGAGGGCATCAGCCAGGGGGACGCGCAGAAGCTCCTGCACGAGCACCGCATCGAGAAGCTGCTCGTCGTCAACGACGACTTCGAGCTGCGCGGCCTCATCACCATCAAGGACATCGAGAAGCGCCGCACGCACCCCAACGCGGCGAAGGACGCCAAGGGCCGGCTGCTCTGCGCCGCCGCCGTGGGCGTGTCCCCGGACCGCGAGGCGCGCATCGACGCGCTGGTGAAGGCGGGCGTGGACGTCATCGTGGTGGACACCGCGCACGGGCACTCCAAGGGCGTGGTGGACGGCGTGCGCGACACGCGCAAGAACTTCAAGGGCTTCGAGCTCATCGCCGGCAACGTCGCGACGGCCGAGGCCACGCGCGCGCTCATCCAGGCGGGCGTGGACGCGGTGAAGGTGGGCATCGGCCCCGGCTCCATCTGCACCACGCGCGTGGTGGCCGGCGTGGGCGTGCCGCAGGTGACGGCGGTGGATGACTGCTGCCGCGAGGCGGACAAGCACGACATCCCCATCATCTCCGATGGCGGCATCAAGTACTCGGGCGACATCGTGAAGGCGCTGGCGGCCGGCGCGAGCACGGTGATGATCGGCTCGCTCTTCGCGGGCACCGAGGAGGCCCCGGGCGACGTCATCCTGTACCAGGGCCGCAGCTACAAGAGCTACCGCGGCATGGGCAGCCTGGGCGCGATGAAGCAGGGCGCCAAGGACCGCTACTTCCAGTCGGACGTGGACGCGGTGAAGCTGGTCCCCGAGGGCATCGAGGGCCGCGTGCCGTACAAGGGCACGCTCGCCATGAACGTGCACCAGATGCTGGGCGGCATCCGCAGCGGCATGGGCTACGTGGGCTGCGGCACCATCGAGGAGCTGCGCAAGAACGCCACCTTCGTGCGCATCACCTCGGCCGGGCTCAAGGAGAGCCACGTGCACGACGTCATCATCACCGAGGAAGCGCCCAACTACCGCGTGGAGTAGGCGCCCCCCGCGGAAACGAAAAGAGGGCCCGTACCAGGAGGCACGGACCCTCGAAGGGAGCCAGCCCGTCAGGGGCCGGCTCGGACGGCCTGGCTACTTGCGGCCCTTGCGGCCCCCGCCGCTGGGCTCCTCGGCGGACGACGCGGCGGAGATCTTCTTCTCCGCGTTGGCCACCCGGCCCAGGAGCGAGTCCTTGTCATCCGGCTCCAGCGCCTCGATGGCCTGGCGCAGGGTGCCGAAGTCCAGGCGGGCGATGGTGACGGCGTTGCCGCCCTTGATCTCCTGCACGGTGGGCACCTCGACCAGCTCCCGCACGTAGGTCTCGAACTCGATGCGGATGTCGGCCGTCTGCTGGATGCAGTTGTCCTTGGCGTTGACGAACTGCTGGCTGCCCTCGCGGTAGCTCAGGTCCGGGTTGCGGTTCATCGCCTCCTCGAAGGTGGCGGTGCGCTTGCGCAGCGAGCCGTACAGCTCGATGTAGTCCACCAGCCGGTCCGTCTCGGGCCGGTTGACGTTGCGGGCCTTGACCAGCGCGTCGTTGGTGTCGTCACAGGTGAGCTTCTGGAGCTCGGCGACCCCTGGCGTGTCCTTCACCGCCATGTTCTGGGTCTCGCGGTCGAGCCGCTCGTCAGAGGAGATTTCCTTCACGCATCCAGTGGCGGAGAGGAACAAGAGGGTCGCAGCAGTGGAAGCGGACAGGCGGCGGAGCATCCGGACCTCGAACACTTGAGGGGACTTGGGCGTTGCTTTCCGGAAGTTTGTAGCGATAAGGGCCCCCAGCCGTCAACGACGCCCCCTTGGAGAAACTCCGGTGGACCTGCACGCCGAGAAGATCCTGATCCTCGATTTCGGGAGTCAGTACACCCAGCTCATCGCCCGCCGGGTCCGTGAGCTGGGCGTTTATTGTGAAATCCACCGTCCGGACCTGCCGGCCGAGGACATCCGCCGCTTCGCCCCCCGAGGCATCATCCTCTCGGGAGGCCCGGCGTCCGTGGAGGCGCCCGGCTCCCCGCGGTGCGATCCGTTCGTCTTCGAGGCGGGCGTGCCCGTGCTCGGCATCTGCTA
The DNA here is from genome assembly GCF_006518215.1 of Myxococcus sp. AB025B. Taxonomy (NCBI): domain Bacteria; kingdom Pseudomonadati; phylum Myxococcota; class Myxococcia; order Myxococcales; family Myxococcaceae; genus Myxococcus; species Myxococcus sp. AB025B. The sequence continues at coordinate 31,839 of NZ_SRLW01000025.1, read as the reverse complement.
CGGCCTGCAGCTCACGGCCAAGCTCCTGGGCGGCCGCGTGGACCGGGGCGCCCACCGGGAGTTCGGCAACGCGGAGGTGGAGGTGCTGTCCCCCCGCGGCCCCTTCTCGGAGTTCCGCCCGGGAGACCGCGTCCAGGTGTGGATGAGCCACGGAGACCGGGTGGAGGAGCTGCCCCCGGGCTTCGAGGCGATCGGCCGCAGCGGCAACTCGCCCTTCGCGGCGGCGGCCCACCAGAGCAAGCCCTTCTACGGCCTCCAGTTCCACCCCGAGGTGGTGCACACCCCGCAGGGCAAGGCCATGCTGCGCGCCTTCCTCTTCAACGACTGCAAGGTGTCCGGCTCGTGGACGATGAAGGGCTTCATCGACGAGGCGGTGGCCACCATCCGCAAGCAGGTGGGTGAGCACGGCCGGGTCATCTGCGCCCTGTCGGGTGGCGTGGACAGCTCCGTGGCTGCGCTGCTCCTGCACCGCGCCATCGGCCCCCGGCTGCAGTGCATCTTCGTGGACAACGGGGTGCTCCGGCAGGGCGAGCGGGCCCAGGTGGAGGCGCTCTTCGTGGACCGCTTCCACGTCCCGCTGAAGACGGTGGACGCGCGGGCCCGGTTCCTGGACGCGCTGGCCGGGGTGACGGACCCGGAGAAGAAGCGGAAGATCATCGGCCGCGAGTTCATCGCCGTGTTCGAGGAGGCCTCGCGCGACATCCAGGACGCGGAGTTCCTGGCCCAGGGCACGCTGTACCCGGACGTCATCGAGTCCGTCTCATACAAGGGCCCGTCCGTCACCATCAAGAGCCACCACAACGTGGGCGGCCTGCCGGAGACGATGAAGCTCAAGCTGGTGGAGCCCCTGCGCGAGCTGTTCAAGGACGAGGTCCGCGCGCTGGGCCGCGAGCTGGGGCTGCCCGAGGAGATGGTGTCCCGGCAGCCGTTCCCCGGTCCGGGTCTGGCCATCCGCGTGCTGGGCGAGGTGACGGAGGCCCGCCTGGAGCTGGTGCGTCGCGCGGACGCCATCGTGCAGGAGGAGATTCGCGCCGCGGGGCTCTACAAGGAAGTCTGGCAGGCCTTCGCCGTGCTGCTGCCCGTGCAGAGCGTGGGCGTGATGGGCGACGAGCGCACCTACGAGTCCACCTGCGTGCTGCGCGCCGTCACCAGCGTGGACGGCATGACGGCGGACTGGGCGCGGCTGCCGTACCCGGTCATCGAGCGCATCTCCACGCGCATCACCAACGAGGTGCGCGGCATCAACCGCGTCGCCTACGACGTGTCCTCCAAGCCCCCCGCCACCATCGAGTGGGAGTGAGGGGGTAGGGCGGGGCGCGCGACTCGCGGGCCCCAAGACCCGCTGAAGAAAACGAAAGAGGCTGCCTGGCGTGGAAGCCCAGGCAGCCTCTTCTTGCTTCAGGGACCGGGTCTACTTCAGGAGACCCGGTCCGCTGGAGGGTGCATCACCCCGCCGGCTTGGTGGGGACGGTGGGCACCTGGGTGCTGCCCGGACGCAGCTCCTCGAGGACGCGGGTGGCGCCGTAGATCTTCTTCAGCGACTCGATGATGGCGTCGCTGTGCACGGCCACCGTGCGGTTGACGCTCTCATCGAAGCCGTACTCACCGCCCAGCGACTGGATGTTGCCGTCGAACACCAGGCCGATGATCTCCGCGTCCTTGTTGATGACGGGGGAGCCGGAGTTGCCGCCGATGATGTCGTTGGTGGTGACGAAGTTCATCGCCGTGGCGCCATCGAGGTTCTTCTGGTTCTTCAGCCAGGACGGCGGCAGCGCGAAGGGCTCCTCACCCGTGGCGTGCTCGAAGGCGCCCGCCATCTGGGTGATGGGCTCCACCTTCTTGCCGTCCTCCATGTAGCCCTTCACCGAGCCGTACGACAGGCGCAGCGTGAACGTCGCGTCCGGGTACGTGTTGGTGCCGTAGACCTCGAACTTGGCCTTGGCCACCAGCTCCGCGTTCTTCTTGATGACGGCGTCGACGTTCTCCTCGTAGTTCTTGCGGACCGCGCGGCCATCCGCGTCGAGCGCCAGCGCCAGCTGGATCATCGGGTCCTTGGAGGCCGCGATGGCCGCCTTGCCGCCGTCGAACAGGCTCTTGCGCACGGACACGTCACACACCTTGGAGCCCTTGACGTCCTTGAGGACGCACAGCTTGGAGCCCTTCACCAGGCGGGCCGCCAGCTTGTCGGGGGACTCATTGCCCAGGACCTTCTTGACGAACGGGTGGTTGGAGCCCAGCTCCTCGCGCATCTTCGTCAGGCCGAAACTCAGGCGGAGGATCTCCAGCTCCGGGTAGATGGGAGCGGGGCTCAAGAGCTGCGCCTGGAGCGCGGGCAGGTTGGCCTGGTTGAACTCGCGCAGGCGCTGACCGTTCTCCTTGGGCAACTCCTCGGAGGCGCGCACCAGCGTCTTCGCGATGCTGTACAGGCTGGAGGACAGACCCGCGCCCTGCTCGACGAAGGACAGGTCCTTGCGGAGGTTGACCATCTGCGCCTGGGCCTTGGCGATCTCATCCCACGCGGCGCCGTACTTCTTCTTCATCTCCGGGTTGGCTTCGACCTTCTTGCGCAGGTCCTGCTCGGCGGCGACCTTCTGGCCGAAGAACTTCTTGTCCTGCAGCGCCTCCAGGCGGCCCTTGGTCGCCTTCAGGCCGTTCTCCACGCCGAACAGCAGGTTGTTGGAGATGCGCTTCTGCTCGGGGCCGCGCTTCTGGAACTCGGACACCATGCCGCGCAGCTCGGACATCATGAACAGCATCTTCGGCATGGCCACGTCGCGCTGGTACTCCAGCTCCGCGATGGTCAGCCCGCGCGAGGTGCGGCCGGGGTGGCCGGACACGAAGGTGATGTCACCCTCCTTGGCGCTCTTCTCGGACCACTTGAAGTAGTTGTCCGTCTTGGCCGGCTTGCCGTCCTGGTAGACGCGCAGGAACGTCACGTCCAGGTCCCAGCGGGGGAACTCGAAGTTGTCCGGGTCGCCACCGAAGAAGGCGATGGCGTGCTCGGGCGCCATGACCAGGCGCACGTCCTGGAAGCGGCGGTACTTGTACAGGTTGTACTTGCCCCCCTGGTACAGGGTGACGGCGTCACAGCGCACCTTGGCGTCGCCCGCGGAGCACGCCTGCTCCAGCTCGGACATCTTCGCCTTCAGGGTGTCGGCGTACTGCTTGCCGGACAGGCCCTGCGTCGCCTTGTTCAGCGTCTCGGTGATGTCGGTGATCTGCTCGAGCTGGTTGATCTCCATCGCCGGGCACTGCGTCTCCTCGGCTTCGGTCTTCGCGTAGAAGCCGTTGGCGATGTAGTCCTTCTTCGCGCCGGAGAGCTGCTCGATACAGCCGCGGGCACAGTGGTGATTGGTCATCACCAGGCCGTTGGGGGACACGAAGCTGGCCGAACAGCCGCCCGCGAGCCGCGCGGACGACAGCCGGGCCTTGTCGAGCCACTGCTGGGTGGGCTCGAAGCCGTACTTCTCCTTCACCTTCGCGGACGGGAAGTTGTTGTACGTCCACATGCCTTCGTCGGCCAGGGCCGGAGCGGCGCCGACGAGGGTGGCAATCAGGAACAACCGTTTCATGGACAGGTCCTTTCCAGGGCCGGGGGTGTCGCGGTTCTGCGGTAACCCATTGCGTGGGTCAACCGGGAAAAAAGCCGGGAAGAATTCCCAACCACCCTGAACATCCGAGCGGCCGGGGGATTCCTCTCGCCGGGGCCATACGTGGGGGCTTGGGCTGTGATTTCCAGGGTGTTCGCGCCCGTTCCTGGGATCAGCCGTGATGCGTCGCTTTCCGGGACCGTCCGTCGCGGTGCGTCGAGAGCGGCCTCGGGGCGACTCAGGTCCGCATGGCGACGAGCGGGTCCACGCGGGTGGCCCGTCGCGCGGGGAGCCAGCAGGCCAGCAGGGCGACGAGCGCGAAGAGGGTGGCCACGGCGATGAAGGTCAGCGGATCTGTCGCCGTGACGCCGTAGAGCTGGCTTTCGAGCATGCGGGTCAGCGCCAGGGCGCCCACGAGTCCCAGGGCGATGCCCACGCCCGCGAGCCTCGCGCCCTGGCCCAGGACCAGCATCAGGACATCGCTCGGCCGGGCGCCCAGGGCCATGCGGATGCCCAGCTCACGGGTGCGCTGGGAGACGAGCAGCGAGATGACGCCGTAGAGCCCGTAGGTGGAGAGCACCAGGGCCAGCGCCGCGAAGCCTCCGAGCAGGCCGAGCACGAGCCGGCGGAAGCCGAGCGATTCGGTGATGACCTGGTCCATGGTGAGGGCGCGGAAGACGGGCAGGCCCGAGTCGACGCGGCGCACGGCCTCGCGGACCGAAGGCAGGAGGGTCTCCGGGGGCACCGACGTCCGGGCGACGAGGACCAGGCTGTCATCGCCCCAGGGGCGTCCATACGGGACATGGAGCTCCGCGAGCGGCGTCTTGTCGAGCCCGGCCTGCCGCACGTCGCCGACCACGCCGATGATGGTGTGCGGCCCGGTGCCCAGGCGGAGCTGGCGCCCCAGGGCCTGGCCGTCCGGGAAGTGACGGCGCGCGAGCGTCTCGTTGATGATGACGGTGGCCGGCTGGCCGGGGGCCGCGTCGGAGGCGGTGAAGTCTCGGCCCTGGCGCAGCGGGATTCCGACGGTGGCGAAGAACCCGGGACTGGTGGAGCGTCGCTCGGCGCGGGGCTCGGTGCCGGGTTCCGGCGGGGGTTCGCCCTCGATGACGTAGCGGGCGTTGTTCCAGGCGCGCTGGATGGGCAGGAGCGAGGTCATCGCCGCGGCGCTCACGCCCGGGAGGGCTCGGACCTCCTCGAGGATGGGCTCCAGGAGCGCCTGCGGGACGCGGGCGTCCAGACCTTGCTCGTTGAAGAACCGGCTGTCGGGGATGGCGATGTGCAGCGTGAGGAGCTGCTCGGAGGCCAGGCCGGGCGAGGTTCCCAGGAGCTGGAGGAAGCCTCGGCCCAGCAGGCCCGCGCCGACGAGCAGGACCAGACAGAGGGCCAGCTCCAGGACGACCAGCGTGGAGCGGAGCCGGCGGCCCGAGGGCGGCACGGCGCCTCGGAGGTCGAGCCGGGACAGCTGGAGCGCGGGAAGCAGACCGAAGACCAGGCCACTGGTGATGGAGATGGCGGCGAGGAACAGGAATGAGGCCCCGTCGAGGGCGATGGCCGCCCGGTGAGGCATCGACTCGGGGGCCACGGCGATCAGGCCGTCCAGCCCCCAGCGCGCGAGCAATCCGCCGAGCGCGCCGCCCATGAGCGCGAGCAGGAGGCTCTCGACGAGGAGCTGCTGGATGACGCGGGCGCGGCTGGCCCCGAGGGCCACGCGAACGGCGAGCTCCTGATGCCGGGCGCCGGCTCGGGCGAGCAGGATGTTCGCGACGTTGGCGCAGGCGATGAGGAGGACCAGGGCCACGGCGCCGAGCAGGAGCTTCAAGGGGCCGCTCCAAAGGCGGGTCTGGGCCTCGGCGAGCGATTCGACGCGGGAGGTGCGCTCCTTGAGGGCGTCCGGGCTCTCGGCGGCGATGGCGGCGGTGACGGCCGCGAGCTCCCGGTGGGCGGACTCGACGGTGAAGCCCGGGGCCAGACGGGCGCGGACCGAGAGCAGCGTGGAGAACCGGCCACGGGCATCGGCGGGAGCCACCAACGGGAGCCAGACGTCCATCTTCGGGTCGAAGGACTCGGGGACGACGCCAATCACGGTGTGGGGAATGTCATCGAGGAGCACCGTGTGGCCGAGGACGGCGGGATTGGCGCCGAACCGGCGACGCCACAGGGCCTCGTTGAGGACGGCGACGGGCTCATGGCCGGGCTGGTCGTCGCCGGGGGCGAAGGTACGACCCAGCAACGGGGGCACGCCGTGGACGGCGAAGTATCCGGCGGTGCCACGGATGGCTTCGAGGCGCTCGGAGTCGTCATCGGTGCGGAGGATGGAGCCGCCGACGGTGAAGGCGGTGATGTGCTCGAAGGCCTTGGCCTGATCGCGCCAGTCCCAGAATGTGAGCCAGGACACCGGGCCGCCGCTGCCTTGGGCACGGAACTCGACGAGCGAGACGATTCGCTCGGGTTCGGCGTACGGCAGCGGGCGGAGGAGGACGCCGTGGACGGCACTGAAGATGACGGCGTTCGCGCCGATGCCCAGGGCGAGGCAGAGGATGGCCGCGGCGGCGAAGCCGGGCGCGCGACGGAACGTGCGGAACGCGAAGCGTGCATCCGCGAGCAGGCTGTCGATGACTCTCATGGGGCCGTTCAAGGTGAATTGGGTGGGCGAGCGGAGGCCCGCATCTTGGCGGATGGAGCGGCCGGAACGGCACCCGGAAAGCCCGGGGGCAGCGGGGAAGAACCCGACGAAATCGCCCCCTGGTTCCCCATGGGCTTAGTTTACATAACGCATGTTATCGGACGTAACGACAGAGGGAGAACAGAGGGGAACGGGCTTTCCGTAGGTCTTCCTGGCAGCCCTCCCCAAGGCCCAGGACCTGGTCCCGGATTGGCCCCTTGGCCCCGGCGATGCCGTTGGTCGTCCACCGGGCGCACGAACCGAGCCCACGATCCTGAACCCGAATCGGCGCGGTTCGCTGCCCCGCATTCCGGGCTGCCCACGCCGAACTCGATGACGGGTTCGCTCGTCCGCTCCCACCCGCGCACCGTTCAACGAACCGCATTCGGCACCATGCGCCTGCCCGGCTGGACGCTGGTCGCGACTCCTCGCTTCTCGTGACCACGCTGGACGCGTACCGTGCCCGCCATGCGTTTGCTTCGACGAACCGTGCTCGCCTCCGTGTTCTGCTGCAGCCTGCTCGCCCTGACTGGCTGCCCGGACAAGACCGCCCCCGGTGCCCCCGATGCGAGCGTCGCCGCCGTGCCCAAGGCCCCCAAGACCCCGCCTCCGACGACGTTCGCGCTCCGCTACCAGCCCCTGGCCGATGCCGGCTCGAGCGACCTCGCGGAGATCTCCCTCGAGCCCGGCGACAAGCCGCTCATCCAGCCCACCTCGAGCCTGGAGCTCACGGCCTCGCACGGCCTGCGCAACTACCGGGTCCGCCTGTTCGACGAGGCCGAACGCGCCATGGTCTCCGACGACGTCGCCGAGGAATCCGATGACAAGCTCGTCTACCGCATCGTCCTGCCCCAGCCGCTGAAGACCGGCTTCTCGTACACGCTGGTCGTCGATGCCCAGACCGGCACCGCCTTCACGGACACCCTGGGCCGCGAGGTCGATGAGCTCCGGACCACGTTCCAGATCGCCGGCGAAAAGGAGAAGCCGGCGCCGGCTCCAGCGCCCTCGAAGAAGAAAAAGCGCCGGTAAGCCGGCCCTCGGAACATTCCTGGGACGCGGAGAATGTTCCGCGGCCCCTCATGAATGTTCGAACTGGCCCCAAGAACATTCTTCCGGAGCCCAAGCGGGCCCCAGAACATTCACACCCGCAGCTCAGGCCCGGAACATCCTGGTTCCAGGATGTAGCGCCCTCCCGGGTCCGCTAACGCTCCGCCACGGGCGGCAGCTCCAGCGCGGCCTGAAGCTCCTTCAGCTTCGCCTGGATGACCCGGATGTTCTGCGGACCCATTCGCAGCAGGTGCTTCTGCGCCTTGCTCAAGCCCTCCAGTTCGGGCGACGCGTAGACATACAGCCCGGCCTGCGGCTGGACCTCCAGCGCGCCCTCTGGAACCGGAACCGAGAGCAGATGCTCGATGGCCCGGTTGAGCGTCGAGTCGAACGACTGTCCCGGCGGCGCAATCTCTCCATGGGCCTGGTCGATGAGCGGCTTCAAGTCCTTGAACAGGCTCCGAGCCACCTGCGCATCGAACGTCCCGAACACACGCGCGACCAGGTCGTACCGGGCATGGCTGCGCGGGTCGATGGTCAACTTCTTGTCCTTGCCCTCGACGACCTGGAACCCACCGGCCGGCGCCAGGAACCCCAGCACCATCCGAGGACTCGAGCCATCCGCGACGTTGTTCACGGCCGCCGTCACCCGGCGCACCAGGTCCTTCTCCTGGAGCCAGCGCTGGAGCTCGGCTTCCTCCGACATCCGGCTCGCCAGCTCACGGACCCGGCCGTCACTCTCCGGAAGCGACGCCGTGGGCGCCACGGGCGCGGCCCCGGCATCGACGGGCGTCGGCGCCTCCGCCACCACGGGCACAGGCACGGGCTCCTGGCGGAACACCCCCATCGCCACGGCCACGCCCACTCCCACGGCCACCAGGGGACCTCCAATCAGCGCGGCCTTCTTCCCAGCCGAGCCGGGCTTGGGCGTCTCCGAGCTCTGCGTCGGGTCCGTCGGTTCGCTCATGTGCGCATCCCTCCAGGGTGAGTCACACCCTACAAACGACTCCCCGGCGCATTCCACGGCCCCGGCCACGCGCCGACGCCCGGTTGTTCACCAACGGAGACTCCAGGAAGGGTGACGACACGAAACCACCCTGCCCGCTCCGGCTCAGGGAAACTGCTCCTCGGCGCGGACCCTGGCAAGCGTCTGCAGATCCCGCTCCGTGGGCCCCAGCTCCAGGATGATGCGGCTCACGTCGTACAGGACATCCCCGCGCTCGAACACGGGCAGCCGGGGCACGTCCTGGTTCAAGTCATCCGCGCCGCGGTTGTACGCCACGTCCATCAGCGTGCGGAGCTGGAACGAGTCATACAGGTTGTACTCGACCAGGAACCGCAGGGCCTCCACGTCGCCACGCCGCGTGTACGCACGCCACAGCAGCACCGCGTCGTAGCCGTTCACACCCTTCATGTGCGGCGGACGCTCGGCGCCAATCTGGCCCTCGATGTCCTTCAGCCCACCGCCCATCCCCAACCGCCGCGTGACGAAGCGCAGATCGATGTGCGCCTCAGGCACGGGGAAGCGCGCCGGCCCGAAGTAGTTCTTCAACACCGGCACGTCGAAGGTGGAGCCGTTGAACGTCACCCACAGCCGGCGGGCCGCCATCGCCTCCGGCAGCGCGTCCATGTTCCGCCCCTGGATGAACACGCGCAGCCCGGTCGAGTCGAACAGGCTCACCACCGTGGGCGCCTGCGCCTCGCGGCCATCCGTCTCGATGTCGAAGTAGACGGCGTCGTGCTGGAACTCAGGATACAGCCGCCAGTGCTCCCTCGGAGGAACCAGCTCCGCGAGCCGCCGCAGGTCCCGGCGCTCCAGCGCCTCACGAGCCTGGGCAATCCGCTCGCGCGCGATGTCGTCCGTCTTCCGGGTGATGGCCACACCCTGTCCGGCCGCCGGAAAGTCATCCCAGCTCTTGATGCCCCGCGCCCACAAGTCCTTCTCACGCCAGGGCCCCACGCCGGGGATGTGCTGGAACGTCCGCTGAAGCATCAATCGAGCGCGCCCAGCCTTCCCGCCACCAGCTCGTCCAGCAGCGGGATGTCCGCCTCGCAGAACGGCAGGGCCTGCATCTCCACCGGCGTGTGGAACGCCAGCGCATGCGCCCCCAGCGGCTTCGGCTCGCCCGACACCACCCGCGCCGCGTAGAGCACCAGCTCCACCGTCAGGTCCGGGTACGTGTGCTTGCCCTCCCACAGCCGCCGGCCCACGGAGAGCTCCACGTCCAGCTCCTCGCGACACTCGCGGGCGAGGGCCACCTCGTCCGTCTCCCCGGCCTCCACCTTCCCGCCGGGGAACTCCCACAGGAGCGCGCGGCTCCCACCGGGGAGCCGCTGCTGCACCAGGAAGCGCTGGGTGTCAACGGGACCGGGAATCAGCGCCGCCACCACGCGGACCGTCCGGGTCGTCACCGCCGTCACCCCTTCAATCCGTTGAAGTCCAACGCGTAGAGCCAGCCGTTGTTGGACAGCACGAACAGCTTCGAGCCCGCCACGAAGGGCGTCGCCGAGACGCCATCCCCGGGGTTCCACGACACGCGCGCCTGGCCCGTCTTCGGGTCCAGGAACAGCAGCGAGCGCTGGATGGGGACGATGAGCATTCCCTTGGCGAACACGGGAGCCTGCGCGGCCCTTTCACCCAGGGGGTGCGTCCACAGGAGCCGCCCGTCCTCCGCCAGGTAGGCGTCCACCCGGCCATCGCCCACCGCGAAGAGCATCTTCCCCTTCGACAGCAGCGCCGTCATGCCGCCCACGGAGCTGGTCCAGACCAGGTCCCCGGACTCCGCCTCGAGCGCGTAGATGCCGCTCTTGTACGAGGCCACGTAGAGCTGACCGTGCTCGTCCATCACCGGCGTCGAGTCCACATCCAGGAACTCGTTGCCGCTGCCGGACAGGGACTTCTCCCAGTTGGCGCTGCCGTCCCGCATGGTCAGCGACACGACGTAGCCGTCGGAGAAACCCACGTAGACATTGCCCTCGCGGACCAGCGGCGTGGACGCGCCGCGCACCGAGAAGCCCGACGGAGGATCCCTGCGGTACTGCCAGGCCCACACGCCATCCGCGGCCTTCACCGCGAACAGGGTGTCGCTCTCCGAGGCCACCAGCACCAGGCCCTCGGCCACGACGGGCACCGTCGCCAGCGACTCGCCGGCCGCGTACTTCCACTTCTCCTCGCCCGTGGCCGCGTCCAGCGCGTACAGCGTGCCGTCGCCCCCGGGGATGAAGGCGACGCCGTCGCTCACCCGGGCGCCCGCCGCGAAGCGCGTGCTGGTCTTCTTGGACCACTTCACCTGGCCGTCCGGCCCGATGCCGCGGATGAACCCGTCCCGCGTCAGCGCGATGACCGTCTTGCTCAGCCCGTCATACGCCGGCGTCGCGACCTCGCGCGGGGCGTACTCCATGAGGGTGGGCGTCACCAACGGCGCCCACCAGGCCACGGAGAAGTAATCCAGCGGCGGGGCCTGCTCCGTCCGAGGCAGCTCCGGATTGCCGTAGCGCGGCAGGCTGCTGCACCCGCCCAGGAGACCGAGCGCCACAGCGCTCCCCAGCCAATGCTTCCAGCTCACGCGCTGCTTCCTCATCGTCCGTGCTACCCCGCGTCCGTACCAGTGGCGGCGGGCTGCGCCGGCACCGGAATCTTCACGCCCTGCGAGGCCAGCACCGCCAGCCGCTCGCTCGCCAGCCGGGCCGCGGTGGTGTTCGGGTGGTCCGTCGACACCTTCGACAGGACACTGGCCGCCTCGTCCTTCTTGTCCTGCGCGATGAGCATGCGGCCCTTGTGGTAGTCGCCCATGCCCGCCAGGAACTCACCACCGCCCGCGGCGCCCATCTGCTCGAAGGCCTTGAGGGCCTCGTCGAACTTCTTCTCCGCCTCGAAGGCATAGCCCTGGCCCTCGAACGCGCCCGCGCGGAGCGGATCATTCTGGGCGGCGCCCTTGAGGAACTCGCCGAAGGAGGCCTGCGCATCCGCGAAGTTGCCCAGGCGGAACTGCGCCTCGCCCAGCGACAGCGCGGCCGTGGTGGCCGAGCGGGTGCCGCCGTGCTCCTTGCGGAAGTCCGACAGCGCCTTCACCAGCGCCTCGTCGCGCTCCTTGACGCTCTTGAAGGGCGTCTCGGTGTCGCCGGGCTGCGCGGGCTGCACGCCGTCGATGGGACGGTCCAGCACGGAGAGCGCCTGGCCCAGGGCCTGGGACGCCTTCTGCTCGCCGCGCTTGGACAGCTCGCTGGCGATGGCCACGCCCACGCCGCCGAGGATGATGACGGCGACGACGATGCCGATGAGCTTCTGCCGCTGGGCCAGCCAGTCACGCGCGTCGTTGCCCACCCTCTGGAAGGTGTCCGGCTGACGAAGCTCCTGCTGGCGAATCTTCTCGGTCTTGGTTCCAGCCACGTCGGTCAACCTCTCTCTGCGCTTCGATGCTCTACCCTGTCGGAGAGCGGGAGGGCGGCGCACTGTACGGAGCGCGCGCCGCGAGTGTCAACGCACGGACGCTTCAGTGTTTGCCCTGGAGGTGGGGCTTCTTTCGCGCCTCACGCTTGGCCTTGCCGGGGCGCTCCTTGAAGAAGAGCCGGATGGGCACGCGCAGGTCGAACGTCTTGCGCAGCTGATTGGTGATGTAGCGCTTGTACATGTCCGGAACGCCCTCCGGGTAGTTGCACGTGAGCGCGAACGTCGGGGGCGCCGCCGCCACCTGGGTGATGTAGTACAGGCGCAGGGGCTTGCCCCGGGCGATGGGCGCCGGGTGGTTGTCCACCATGTGCTCCAACAGGCGATTGAGCTGGGGCGTGGGCGCCCGGAACCGGAACTGCTCGGCCAGCTCCACCGCCACGTCCACCACCTTCTCCACCTTGGAGCCCGTCAGCGCGGACGTGAAGAGGATGGGCGCGTAGCCCACGAACTTCAGCGCGTGCTTGAGCGACTCGCGGTAGGCCTCCTGGCGACGCTGGTCCTGGTCCACCAGGTCCCACTTGTTCACCACGATGACCAGCGCGCGGCCCCGCTCCTCGGCCAGGCCCGCCAGCTTCGCGTCCTGGTCCACCGCGGGCTCCGTGGCGTCCATCAGCAGCACCGCCACGTCGCTGCGCTCCATCACCTTCAGCGCCGCGATGACCGAGTACTTCTCCACCTGGTGCGCGATCGTCTTCTTGCGCCGGATGCCCGCGGTGTCCGTGAGCAACAGCTTCTTGCCCTTGTACTCGAGCGGCGAGTCGATGGGATCTCGCGTCGTCCCCGGCACGTCGCTGGCCACCACCCGCTTCTCCTTCAGGATGGCGTTGACCAGCGTGCTCTTGCCCACGTTGGGCCGGCCGATGATGGCCACGCGGATGATGCCGTCGTCCGGGGGCGCGGTGTCGTCCTCGCCCTCCTCCTTGGGCGGCAGCTTCTCCACCACCTCATCGAACAGGCCGTTGATGCCCAGGGCGTGCTCGGCGGACAGCGCGTGCACCTCGCCCAGGCCCAGCTTGTAGAAGTCCGCGGCCAGGGCCTGCATCGTGCCCGTGGTGTTGTCCAGCTTGTTGGCCGCGACGATGACGGGCTTGCCGCTCTTGCGCAGGTAGCCGGCCACCGCCTCGTCCGCGGGCGTGACGCCGTCGCGCCCGTCCACCACGAAGACGATGACGTCACACTCCTCCACGGCCAGCTGAGCCTGCTCGCGCACCTGCTGCAGCAGGGAGTCCTTCTCGCCGGGGACGAAGCCGCCCGTGTCGATGAAGGTGAACGAGCGGCCTCCCCACACCGCGTCCGCGTAGTGGCGGTCTCTCGTCACGCCCGGCTGGTCTTCCACCAGCGCGAGGCGCCTGCCGATGAGACGGTTGAACAGCGTGCTCTTGCCCACGTTGGGGCGTCCGACAATGGCGACCAGGGGCTTCATCTCAGTCGTATCCCAGCTTCTTGAGGCCTTCGGGGCGCTCGCTCCAGCGCGGCTCCACCCGGACGCGCAGGTCCAGGTAGACATGCGCTCCCAGCAGCCGCTGCACGGACTTGCGCGCGTCGGTGCCAATCGTCTTCAACATCTGTCCCTGCTTGCCGATGATGATGGCCTTCTGGCTGTCGCGCTCCACGTAGATGGACGCGGCGATGCGAATGAGTCCACCCAGCTGGCCCGGCGGCGTTCCCGGACGGGGCTCGCGCTCGGACTCATCGAAGATGTCCACCAGCACCGCCGTGGAGTACGGAATCTCCTGACGGCAGTGACGCAGCACCTGCTCGCGGATGTACTCCGCCACCAGCGTGCGCTCCTGCTGGTCGGTGAGCATGTCCTCGTCGAAGATGCGCTCGCCTTCGGGCAGGTGACCCAGCACCGCCTGGAACAGCCGCTCCACGCCGTCCTTCTCCCGCGCGGAGATGGGCACCACCTCCGCGAAGGGGAACTCCTGCCGGTACAGGTCAATCAGCGGCAAGAGCGCCGCCTTGGGCAGCGAGTCGATCTTGTTGATGACCAGGAAGGTGGGCTTGCCCAGCTTCTGCAGCCGCTCGAGGATGGTGCGGTTGCCCGGGCTGACGTCGGGCTTCTCGCCGGCGGGCGGCTCGATGAGGAAGAGGACCAGGTCCACCTCCTCCGCGGCCTGCAGCGCCGTCTCCACCATGTAGCGGTTGAGCTCCCCCTTGGCCTGGTGGATGCCGGGGGTGTCGATGAAGGCGACCTGCCCCTCGGGGCGCGTCACCACGCCGAGGATGCGGTTGCGGGTCGTCTGCGGCTTGCCGGAGACGATGGCGATCTTCTCACCGGTGAGCGCGTTGAGCAGGGTGCTCTTGCCCACGTTGGGGCGTCCGATGAGCGCGGCGAAGCCGCTGCGGTGGTTCTTGGGAGAGGCCATTGCTTCGAAGGTGGTCTGGGAGTCCCGCGATGCCGGGAGCCCCTGAGGGGAGACTTCCAATGAACGCCCTATAACAGACCCGCGTCCCTGGCTTCTGCCGGGGAGCGGCGGGCAGGCGGGCGGCCTACGGCTGGGACGTCGGGCGGCTCACCGTCCGCGGTCCGTCCTCCATGTAAAACGACACGACACTCCTCCCATCTACCAGAGCCCCGCCCACGGCGCAGGCCCGTCTTTCACGTCTCACCACGGCCGGGGCGACTCGGGCTGCTGCGCCCCCTTCCGCTTCGGCGCCGTCCCGGGCCGGGTCGGCGCATCCGCCGGAGCCCGCGCCGCGTCGCTCCCCGGGGGCGCCTTGTCACTCAGCTCCACCTGGGTGAGCACCACCGCCTCGCGGGGCCGGTCGCGGTTGTCCCGAGGCAGGCCGCCGATGCGCTCCACCACGTCATAGCCCTTCACCACCTCGCCGAAGATGGTGTGCCGGTTCGTCAGGTGGTCCGGCGTGCTGGTGGTGATGAAGAACTGGCTGCCGTTGGTGTCCGGCCCCCGGTTGGCCATGGCCAACAGGCCCACCTTGTCGAAGGTGCGGCCGGACTGGAACTCGTCCTCGAAGCGGAAGCCCGGGTCACCCGAGCCCGTCCCCGTGGGGTCTCCGCCCTGAATCATGAAGCCCGGGATGACGCGGTGGAACACCGTGCCGTTGTAGAGGGGCTTCCTGGACATCTCCCCGGACTTGGGGTCGCGCCACTCCTTCTCCCCGGCCGCGAGGCCCACGAAGTTCGCCACCGTCTTGGGGGCGTCCTTGGAGAAGAGCAGCACGGTGATGTCCCCCGCGCTCGTCTTGAACGTGGCGTAGACGTCCTTGCCCGCCGCCACCTTCTTGGTCCACTTGCCCGGAGCCGCGGGCGCCGCGGCCACGGCGCCCCCTGCCCACAGGCAGGCCACCAGGGCGAGCGACAGACGCAAGGGGGCGGAGGGACGCATGGGCGCGGCACCTTATTCCCCACCCCTCTCCCCTCCAAGGGGTTTCACGTCGGGTTGTCGTCCGGTGGCACTTCCGGGGTCACCGGCGCGGGTGAGGCCGTCCCCTCCTCGGAGGTGGGGGCCGGCCCCTCGGGGATGGCACTGGCGGCCGCGGCGGCCTCGCGCTTGAGGCGCTCCAGGGTGACCTGGGCCGCGCACTGCTCCGCCTCCTTCTTGCTGCGCCCGGAGGCCCGCGCGAAGGGCGCGTCCCCGAGCGACACCTCCACCTCGAACACCTTCGAGTGCTCCGGCCCCACCTCGGACACCACGCGGTAGCGCGGTGACACCTTCAGCTTCTCGTGGGCCAGCTCCTGCAGGAGCGTCTTGTAGTCCAGTCGCCCCTGGCCGCTGGAGACCTCGTCCAGGAGCTCCGCGAAGCACTTGTCCACCAGCTGCGCGGCGGTCTCCAGGCCCGCGCACAGGTAGATGGCGCCGAAGACGGCCTCGAGCGCGTCCGCCAGCACGGAGTTCTTCTCGCGCCCGCCCGACAGCGTCTCGCCCCGGCCGAGCAGCAGCAGATCACCCAGCGGCACGCTCCGGGCCACGCGGGCCAGGCCGTCCTCGTTGACGATGCGGGCACGCAGCTTGGTGAGGTCGCCCTCGGGCATGCCCGGGAAGCGGTCCATCAGCCGGTGACTCACGGCCAGGTTCACCACCGAGTCCCCCAGGAACTCCAGCCGCTGGTTGTCCTTGAGGTCCTTGTCCCGCGTCTCGTTGACGTAGGTCTTGTGGGTGAGCGCCTCGAGCGCGACCTCCCTGCGCGAGAA
The DNA here is from genome assembly GCF_006518215.1 of Myxococcus sp. AB025B. NCBI lineage: Bacteria > Pseudomonadati > Myxococcota > Myxococcia > Myxococcales > Myxococcaceae > Myxococcus > Myxococcus sp. AB025B. Next base: position 15,931 of record NZ_SRLW01000025.1, on the reverse strand, counting down.
CACGAACCCCAGCCGCTTCTCCAGGGCCTCCACCCGCTCCGACGGACTGAGCTTCTCCACGGACGTCTCTCACTCCTGCGGCGCGTCGGGGCCCACCAGCCTCACGGCCTCCGGACGCACCTTCAACAACGACGCCACCATCCGGACGATGCCGGGGAACTCATCCAGCTCGAACCGCCCCGCCCACACCTTGCCCTGGGCTCCCGCCAACAGGCCCCGGAAGGTGCGCCCCGCGACCCTCGCGGCGGCGAAGCGGTACGGCCGGCCCTCCACCTGCAACTGCGCCAGCAACTCCAGGCTGCTCCTGGGCGGCACCAGCGACTCCGCGCCGAACTTCTCCACGATGTCCGAGAAGCGCACCAGCCCCGTGGGCGTCGGCTGGGGACGGCTCGCCGGCTCCCCCAGGAGGGCCGCCAGGTAGCCCGTCAGCGCCGCCCGCTCCCGGAACTCCGACAGCTCCAGCGTGTGGCCCGCACCGCCGGCCACGTCCACCTTGTCGCGCTGCACCCGCGCGATGCGGAAGTTGCCCAGCCGGTCCGCCGCGAGCAGGACCGACAGGTCCCCCTCCACCACGTCCGTGGTCAGCTCCAGCGTGTCCGCGTCCACCCTGGGCGACAGCCCCAGGACCTGGAGCTCCGCGGAGCGGCGCTGCACATGGAAGATGTGCTCGTTGAAGGCATCCGACAGCAGCGCCTCGATGTCCGCCACGTCGCTCAGCGCGCCGATGAGGATGGGCGCCAGGCCCACCACCGCCGCCGGGGAGATGGGGATGAGCCGGTCCCCCATCACCTGGAAGGTCACCTCGGCGATGAACGCCTTGGTCACGGGATTGACGAGCGGCGACGACTCCAGGTCCAGCACCGCCTCGGTGCCGGCCACGTCCTCACGGACTTGAAGCCCGAGTCCCTCCAGCCGTGCGGTGTCCATCAAGCCCCTTTGAAGGTCTCTCTCGCGATGATGGTGCGTTGGATCTCGCTGGTTCCTTCGCCAATTTCACACAGTTTGGCGTCGCGGAGGTAGCGCTCAACCGGGAATTCACGGGTGTAGCCATAGCCGCCGTGGATCTGCACGGCCTTGGCGGCGGAGCGGGTGGCGACCTCGGAGGCGAAGAGCTTCGCCATGGAGGCCTCCTTGGAGTACGGCTGGCCCGCATCGGCGAGCCTCGCGGCCCGGTGGACGAGCAGCCGCGCGGCGTCCGTCTCCGTCTTCATGTCCGCCATCATCCAGCGCAGGGCCTGGAAGTCCGCGATGGGCTGACCGAAGGCGGTGCGGTCCTTGGCGTAGCGCGCGGACTCCTCCAGCGCGCCCCGGGCCAGCCCCACCGCCAGCGCGCCGATGGTGATGCGGCCCTTGTCGAGGATCTTCATCGTGTCGATGAAGCCATGGTCCACCTCGCCCACGCGGTGCGAGTCGGGGACCTCCACGTTCTCCAGCACCAGCTCCGCCGTGTCCGAGGAGCGCATGCCCAGCTTGCCGTGGATGGCGCGCTGGCTGAACCCGGGCATCCCCTTCTCCAGCAGGAACGCGGTGATGCCCTTCTGGCGCTTGTCGGGGGACGTCACCGCGAGCACCACGAAGACGTCGCCCACGGTGCCCTGGGTGATGAACATCTTGGTGCCGTTGAGCACCCAGCCGTCGCCCTTGCGCACCGCCGTGGTCTTCATGCCCGACGCGTCCGAGCCCGAGCCCGGCTCCGTCAGGCCCCAGGCGCCCAGGAACTCGGCGGAGGCCAGCTTCGGCAGGTACTTCTCGTGCTGGGCCGGGGTGCCGAAGACCCGCAGGTGGCTGGTGCCCAGGCCGTTGTGGCTGGCCACGGTGAGGGCGAGCGAGCCGTCGTAGCGGGCGAGCTCCTCCACGGCCACCGCCACGGCGAGCGAGTCCATGTCCGCCCCGCCGTACTGCTCCGAGACCAGGATGCCCATGACGCCCAGCTGGCCCAGCTCCCGCACCACGTCCATGGGGAACTTCTCCTCGCGATCCCACTGGGCGGCGTACGGCTTCACGCGGGCCTCGCAGAAGTCGCGAAGCGAGGACTGGAGGGCGCGGTGACTCTCGGGAAGTTCGAAGTCCATGTCGGGCGGATCTATCGCAAAGGGTCCCCGCGCGGCGACCTTCTCGCACCGCCTGGAGGCCCGGGGAGCGCCCGGCGACATACCAGAAAGCCCCGAGCCTGGCTGCCCCCTCTCCAAGGGGGTGGGCCTGGGAGTGCGTCCAAACGGCGACGCGACGAACGACCCCCAGGGCGCGGGGGGTGGCGGCACGGGCTCCCCTGCCTACCTTCAAGGCTCATGGGGGTCTCGCCGCGTCCGCGACGCGGCCCCGACCACACTGGCCCTGGAGGGATGCATGTTCGCGAAGAAGAAGGCGAAGTGGACGGCGAAGGGTTTGGCCAAGAGTGAGCTGTACCGCAAGTGGATGGCCCACAAGCTCCTCGACGAGCTCCCCCGCGCGGCCAAGGACCGCTGGGATGACTTCGAGCCGGATGATGCGCTGCGCCACATCGGCCTGACGACGTACAAGCCGGCGCGCTCCGGCCTGGGCGGCCTGGGGCTGTTCGTCATCGGCGCGGTGGCCGGCGGCGTGGCGGCGCTGCTGCTCACGCCCAAGACGGGGGATGACCTGCGCACCACCGTCAAGGACAAGGCCATGGGCTACATGAACAAGCAGAACATCGGCCTGGCGCCCGAGAAGAGCGCCAGCGCCTGAACCGGTGGCCGCGGGCCCCTCGCGAGCGGGGGGCCGACGGCGGCCGGGCACTTCACGGGGCGGGGTCCGCGAGCTGCTCGCGGGCCGCCGCCCTTCGTGCGTCGCGGCTCAGCGGCCCTTGTAGACGGGGGCGCGCTTCTCCGCGAAGGCGCGCAGGCCCTCGAGGCGATCCTCCGTCTTGAGGACGTCCTCGTACTTGCGCAGCTCCAGCGCGAGCGCGTCGTCCAGCTCCAGGCCCGTGCCCTCGTCGATGGCGTGCTTGGCGGTGGCCACGGCGATGGGCGCGTTGTCGACGACGGACTCGGCCAGGGCGTGCGCCACCTCCAGCAGGTGGCCCTCGGGCGCGAGCCGGTTGACCAGGCCGATGGCGAACGCCTCCGCCGCGTTGAGCCGGCGCGCGGTGAGGATGAGGTCCTTGGCCCGGCCCGGTCCCACGAGGCGAGACAGGCGCTGCGTGCCGCCACCGCCGGGGATGATGCCGAGCTTCACCTCGGTGAGGCCCAGCTCGGCCGCGGGGGCCGCCACGCGCAAGTCACACGCGAGCGCCAGCTCGGTGCCTCCGCCGAAGGCCGCGCCGTTGATGGCGGCGATGAAGACGCAGTCGCTCTTTTCGATCGCGCGGAAGTTCCGGCGCAGGCCGTCGAGGAACGCGCGCACCTCGGCCTCCTGCATGCCCGCACGCTCCTTGAGGTCCGCGCCCGCGCAGAACGCCTTGTCGCCCGCGCCGGTGATGACCACCGCGCGGACCTGATGACCCGATGACACACGCTCGACGAGCGCGCCCAGCTCCTGGAGCATCGCGCGGCTGATGGCATTGCGGCGGCCCTCGCCGTCGATGGTCCAGATCTCGATGGCACCGCGTGCGTCGACCTTGAATTCCGGCATATCCGCTCCCCTTCCAGGGCCCGCCCGGCGGGCCGCCCTGGGACGCGGCAGAGTGCGGTGGGAAGGCGGGTCTGGCAAGGCGGAAACGGTTAGCATCCCCGCATGCCTTCGCCACGCAACCTGCTCCGACAGCTCGCCCCGTGGGCGCATCATCTGCCCTCGGCACTCGCCCTGGTGGCCCTGGTTCCCCTGGAGGCCCTGGCCCGAGGCGGTGGCGGCGAGCACTACACCCGAGGCAACTCCGACAGCCGGGATCGCGGCGGCGACGGCCTGCCCATCTGGCTGCTGTTCGAGGCGTTCCGCCTGGTGTTCCGCTACCCGAAGGTGATGGTTCCGCTGCTGGTCATCGGCGGCGTGATGTACTGGCTCTACAAGCGCAACCTCCACCCGGACGCCACCACGCGCAAGGCGCTGGACCAGTACGAGGCCGAGCAGCGCACCCAGGTCAGCTCCAGCGACGTGGCCGGCTGGGTCAACGCGCTGAAGCTCAAGGACCCCGCCTTCGAGCCCGGCCCCATGCTGGACCGCACGCGCCGCCTGTTCCTCGACTTGCAGCAGGCCTGGTTCCAGCGCGACATGACGCCGGTGCGGCCCTTCCTGTCGGACGCGACGTGGCAGCGCTTCGGCGTGCAGTTGAAGCTGCTCGACGCCCAGGGCGTCCGCGATGCCATCACCGACATCGAGGTGCTGGACCTCCAGCTCATCGGCCTGGAGCAGAGCGAGTGGTTCGACAGCGTCCAGATCCGCGTCCACGCGCGGATGCGGGACACGGATGTGTCGGCGAGCGACTCGGACGCGCAGGCCCTCCAGTCCGCGCGCAAGGCGCCGTTGGAGGCGTTCACGGAGGTGTGGACCTTCGTGCGCAAGCCGGGCGCGCAGACGCGCATCGGCGCGGACCTGTTCCAGGGCAAGTGCCCCAACTGCGGCGCGCCCTTCCAGGGTGGCGCGGCGAACAGCTGCGAGTTCTGCGGCGCGGTGGTCAACTCCGGCAACTACGACTGGACACTGGCGGAGATCACCCAGGGCGTGGAGCACTCGCGCTACCACCGCAACGTGGATGGGCTGATGCAGGCGCGCCAGGACGACCCGGCGCTCAACCTGGAGATGCTCGAGGACCGCGCGTCCCTGCTGTTCTGGAAGTGGATCGACGCCCAGAGCCGGGGTGACACGACGGGGCTGTCGAAGGTCGCCACGCCGGAGGCACTCGAGTCACTGGGCTCGGAGCTGGAGGGCCTGCGTCAGCAGGGACGGCGGCGCGTGTTCCTGGAGTGCGCGGTGGGCTCCGTCGACGTGCGCGCGTTGGAGATCGACCCTCGCGGGTACGACAAGGCGCAGGTGGAGATCCGCTGGAGCGCGCGCATGGGCATCGGCCCCGTCAACGAGCGGCCGCCCCAACTGCCCACCCTTCCCCAGCGCTTCGTCTTCACGCTGGTCCGCAAGCACGGCGCGAAGACGAACACCGCGAACGGCATGTCCACGGACCGCTGCCCGCAGTGCAACGCGCCGCTGACGAACAGCGCGGCCACGACGTGTGAGTTCTGCGGCACGCAGCTGGCGAACGGTGAGCGGGACTGGGTGCTCGCGTCCGCGCTGCCCTTCGAGTCGTGGAACGCGCGGGAGGACGCGGGCTTCCGTCAGAGGCCGCAGCGCGCGTCGGTGCCTCGGCCGCCGAGCGTCACCCGTCCCGCGTCGGCCCCCGCCTCGGGCTCGGACACGGTGATGGACCTCCAGGAGCGGCAGCGGCTCATCTACATGATGGCCGCGATCGCCTCCGCGGACGGCACCGTCACCGCGGCCGAGCGGCGCCTCCTGAAGCTGTGCGCGGAGCGGTGGAACGTGGAGTGGTCTCAGGTGGAGATGGCGCTCAACGCGGGGCCACAGCTCTTCGACCGGCTGGTCGCGCGCGGCAGCCCCGAGGCCGAGGTCTTCCTGCGCAATATCGTCGAGATGGCCCTGGTGGACGGGCGCATCGACCGCAAGGAGCGCCGGATGCTGGAGTCCGCCGCCGCCCACCTGGGCCTCCAGGAGAAGCTCGCTTCGATGATCGACGGCCGCTGACGCAGCGCGGCGGCTCCTCGCCTGCCCTGGGAGGAGCCGCACCGGGCCTCGGGATGACTGGCGACCCCCACCCAGACAACCATCACCCGGAGTGAACCTCCTGCTCGCGCCGCCCCGGTGGACATGGGTCACCCCGGACGTCACATCAGGCACTGGAGCGAGAACCCACCAGAGGGGGGCGGGGCGGCCGAGCAGGCGCTTGTCGGCATGCCGACCCAGACCCGCATCAATGATTACTAAGAGTGAAGTCGCCAGCGCCGCGCCCTACCTGGGACGAGCGCCTCAGGTCTGCGCGCGGCGGGACGCCTTCTTCTCCCGCTCCCCCAGCGCGGCCTGGAGGAACTTCCCGGCCAGCTTCCGGCCGATCAGCTCCTGGGCAATCTCCCCGGCCTCCACCAGTCGGTCCAGGTTGATGCCGGTCTCCACGCCCATGCCGTGGAACATGAAGACGGCGTCCTCGGTCGCGAGGTTGCCCGCGGCGCCCGGCGCATAGGGGCAGCCGCCCAGCCCGCCGATGCTCGCGTCGAAGGTCGTCACGCCCGCGGACAAGCCGACGAGCGAGTTGGCCAGCGCAGTGCCTCGCGTGTCGTGCAGGTGCAGCGCCAGCTTCTCGACGGGGATGTGCTTGAGCAGCGCGTCGAGGATCTCCTCGGTCTGCCTCGGCGTGCCCACGCCGATCGTGTCGCCCAGGCTGAGCTGGTAGATGCCCGCGTCCACCAGATGCCGGCAGATGTCCACCACGCGCTCCACCGGGACATGGCCCTCGTAGGGGCAGCCCCACACGGTGGAGAGGTAGCCGCGCACGCGCATGCCGGCCTGGAGCGCCGCCGCGGTGACCTCACGCGCGCCGGCCATCGCCTCCGCGATGCTCTTGTTGATGTTCTTCTTGGAGTGGGCCTCGGACGCGGAGATGAACACCGCGGCCTCCTCCAGCCCGGCCTCCTTCGCGCGCTCCAGCCCCTTGAGGTTGGGCACCAGCGCGGAGAACACCACGCCCTCGCGCCGCCCCACCAGGCGCAGCAGCTCCTCGGCGTCCGCCAGCTGGGGAATCCACTTGGGCGAGACGAACGAGGTCACCTCGATGCGCTTCTCGCCCGCTTCCACCAGGGCGTTGATGAGCCGCGCCTTGTCCCGCGTGGGCAACGTGCGCAGCTCGTTCTGCAGGCCGTCGCGAGGACCGACCTCGTACACGTCCACCCGCTTCGGCATCTGGCCCAGCAGGTTCCCGCGCGCTCGTGAATGTGAGGTCTCAGGCATCTCGCAGCACCGCTCCAACAATCAGGTCGGCCGACCGTCGCGTCAGCGGCTCGCCATCGAGTCCGCCATGCACCCAGGAGATTGAAAACCCGGTGCTTTCCAACAGCGCGGTCAGTTCCGCAAGGGGATAGTAACGAATGGAGTAGGACGCAGACAGGACACGTCCATCCCGCAGGGTGAGGGTCCGCCGGCCCTCGTCGCGCCCCGTCGCCGCGTCGAAGTGGCTCTCCTCCTCCAACACGGCCCCGTCCGGAAGTGTCCGCTGGAACGCGGCCCCCGGTGACGCGGCCAGTCGCTCGTGCGGCACCGTGTGGAACACCAGGAGCCCTCCCCGCCTCAACGCCCTCGCCACCTCCCGGAGGATGCGCACGTGCTCCTCGTCCGTGAAGGCGAACAAGGTGGAGTACCACGCGTACGCTCCGGACAGGGAACCCTCCCGGAAGGGCAAGGCCCGGAGGTCGCCTCGCACCACGGGGAACCCCGGACGTCGCATGGCCAGCGACAACGCATCCCGCTCCAGCCCGATGACGCGCCCCGCCAGGGGGCCCGAGGCCTGGAGTCGCGAGGCATGGCGCCCATGGCCGCAGCCCAGGTCCACCACGGGCTCGGGGCCGGGCACGTCGGCGAACACGCGCGCCAGATAGTCCGCCTCCCTCGCCGTCACGCTCTCGGACAGGAAGGGCAACGTGCTGCGCAGGTACAGCTCGCCGAAGAAGTCCACGCGCGCACGTCAGCGGCCGGGAAGAACGCCGCCGCCCTCCTCTGCTGGGGGATGTAGCAACCCCGTCCCGCCGTCGCAACGCGGGGCGCCGGCCTTCAGCGCCCGGGCCCGAGCTTCGCGCGCAGCCGGCGCACGGCCTCGTCCAGCACCGCGTCCGTCTTGCAGAACGCGAAGCGGGCGAGCCCATGGCCCAGGTGGCGATGCTCGGGGCCGTAGAAGACGCTCGGGGGGATGGCCGCCACGCCGACCTCCGACACCAGGTGCCGGCAGAAGGCCACGTCGTCCGCGAAGCCCAGGCCGGAGATGTCCGTGAGGATGAAGTAGCTGCCCTCCGGGACATGCGCCTTCAGTCCCGCGTCGCGAAGGCCGGACAACAGCCGCTCCCGCCGCGCGGCGTAGGCCGCCGACAGTCCGTCGAAGTACGAATCCGGCAGCCGTAGCGCCGCCGCCATGGCCGCCTGGAAGGGAGACGCGGTGGCGAAGGTCACGAACTGATGCGCGCGCTGGATGGCGTCTCGCAGTGGGGGCGGCGCGATGACCCAGCCCACCTTCCAGCCCGTGAGGCTGAACGTCTTGCCGCCGCTGCTCACCGTCACCGTGCGGTCCGCCAGCGAGGGCACGGTGGCCGGGCGCACGTGGCGCGCGGGGGCGAAGGTGATGTGCTCGTAGACCTCGTCGGACAGCACCTTCACGTCATGCTCGGCGCACAGCGCGCCGATGCGCTCCAGCTCCTCGCGCGTGAAGACCTTCCCCGTCGGATTGTGGGGCGTGTTGAGGATGAGCAGCCGCGTGCGTGGACTGAAGGCCGCGCGCAGCTCGTCCCAGTCGAACCACCACTGCGCATGCGCCGCGTCCGGCGGCCTCAGGGGAACCCAGCGCGCCGTGGCGCCGACGAAGGTGATGTTGGCGTCGTACGAGTCATAGAACGGCTCGAACGCGATGACCTCGTCCCCCGGGTCCACCAGGCCGAGGATGACGTCGAGGATGGCCTCCGTGGCCCCGCTCGTCACCGTCACCATGGTGTCCGGGTCCACCGTCTGACCGTGGAAGCGGGCCGAGTGCTCCGCGATGGCCACGCGCAGGTCCCGCGCGCCGGTGCTCATGGCGTACTGGTTGACGCCGTCGTGGATGGCCCGCCGCGCGGCCTCCTTCACGACCTCCGGCCCGTCGAAGTCGGGGAACCCCTGCCCCAGGTTCACCGCGCCGTGCTTCTGGGCCAGCGCGCTGAACTCGGAGAAGACGGTGGTGCCGAACCGCGACACGCGCTGCGACGACACGGACCTGGACATGGTGCGCTCCCGACACGGCCGGCCTCAACGGGCCGGAGCCGCGCTCAGGGGCGCAGGATAGCGTCCACCGGGACGGAGCGCGCGGCCCTCTCGCTCTCGCGATGCCGCGCCGCCCGCGTCAGCGCCGTGGCCATGCCCACCACCACCATCACCAGGGGCACCGCGCACAACAAATCGGTGGCGTAGTGGAAGCGCCCGGCGAGCGTCGCGAAGATGAGCCCCAGGCCCGGCAGCAACATCACCCAGAACACCTTCCGGGAGAACCGCCACGCATAGAAGAGCACCAGCAGCGTGGTGCCCGTGTGGCCCGAGGGGAAGCAGTCCCGCGCGAAGACGGGCCTGCGCATCAGCGAGTCCAGCCACGGCGTCAGCGTGCCCTGCAGCGGCGCATCGAACGCGTCGATGAAGAAGTAGCGCGGCCCCACGGCCGGCACCAACGAGTACGCCGAGTAGTTCAGGATGAACAGCAGCCCCAGCCCCAACAGGTACTCGTCGAACTCCGGCGAGGCGCCGCGCGCGCGCCGGTACAGGCCGATGCCCAGCACCAGCGGCCACACGAAGTGGCCGTAGTAGCAGATGAGCAGCACGTCGTTGAGCCAGCCGGGGATGACCTTCGCCAGCACCACGGAGGCCTGGAACCCGAAGATGCGCTGGTCCGCGGCCACCAACTGCGCGTCCCGCAGGAACGGGTTGAGCGTGTCCACCACGGGGGTGAGCCAGCCGTGCGTGAGCACCGCCACGGGCAGCAGCCAGAAGTCCGCCAGGACGGTCAGCCACCGCTGAGTCGGGAAGCGCGACTCGAGCGTGCGCAGCACCAGCGGGCCCGCCGCCATCGAGGCGAACAGCCAGACATGGTGGAGCGACCCCAGCGTCCACCGCCCGGGGCCGAGCAGCACCAGCGCCGCGAGCGAACAGGCGATGACGATGATGAGGTCCACGGGCCCGAGTCGGACCTGCGCCTCGCGGGAACCCTTCAACGGGACGGAGCCACGCAGCCCCTGCGCATTCAAGAGACTCACGCCGATTTCCGCTCCCCCGACGCCCCCACCTCGGAGGTGGCCGCGTCGAGATCGAGACTCCGGACGACCGCGCCCTCCTGGGTGACGAGCAGGCCCTTGCGCTCCTTCCAGCGCTCCAGAAGGGCGAGCAGCGCGGGGAAGAAGACCGTGGTCCCCAGAAAGGTGCACACGACCCCGAGGAGCGCAATCTGTCCGATGCTGCGCAGGCCCTGGTGGTTGGCGACGAGCAGCGCGCCGTACCCGGCCGCGTTCGACAGCGTGGCGACCACGGCCGCCAGCCCCGTGTGCCGCACCACCTTGCCGAGCGAGCCGGGGCCCTCCTCCTCGTACCGGTGATACAGGTGCACGGAGTTGTCCACCGCGATGGCGAGCAGGTTGGGCAGCACCACCGCGTTGATGAAGTTGAGCTGCACGTCGAACAGGTACATGCCGCCCGCCAGGCACGTCATGCCCAGGAACAGCGGCCCCGTCACCAGCAGCGTCCGCTTCAGGCTGCGCAGGCTCACCAGGATGACCAGGAACACCGCCGCCGCGGCGGCCCAGAGGATGAGCGGGCCGTCCGCGCTCACCAGCGCGAAGATGCGCGAGGCGATGCGGTTGCTGTCCAGCACCGCCATCTCCACGCCCGCCGCCTTCGCGCCCTCCACCACCTGGTCGATCTGCGCCGCCCAGCGCGTGAGGTCCTTGGTGTCGTAGTTCGACACGGAGGGGAACAGCAGCAGGAAGGTGCCCTGCCCGTCCGTGGCCTCGAACCGGCGGCGCACCTCCACGGGCAGCGACTCCAGCCCGTACGGCTTCGCCTCCACCATCCCCTGGAACTCCTTGAGGCGCGGGTCCTCATACGCCGCCTCGGGCAGGCCGTGCAGCAGCGCGCGGATGCCGCCAATCTCCGCGCCCCGGCGCTCCACGTCTCCGGGCACCAGGTCGTTCAAGGAGGTCGTGCGCAGGAACACCGAGTCCGCGCCGTTCCTCTGCTTCACCTCGGCGATGACCTGCTCGACCTTCGCCGCCTGCCCCAGGTCATCCACCAGGAAGATGGCGGGGTTGAGCGGCTGGCCCAGCTGCTCGGTGACGTGGTCATCCAGCCGCGACGCCGGGGAGTCACCCTTCAGCTTGCGCATGTCCGTCTCGAAGCCCAGCCGGGGCGCGATGGAGACGGAGAACGCGGCGAAGCCCACCACGGCCAGCGCGAGCACGACCAGGACGGACGTGGGCCACCGGCGCCACTCCCGCTCGGGCTTCGACGGCGCCACCACGGGGGCGGCGACCTCGGAAGCGGGCGCCGTGTCCACGCGGGCTGGACGCAGCCGCTCCGCGATGGCCAGCAGCGAGGGTCCCAGTGCATAGGCGGCCAGCACCGCGAGCAGCACGCCCAACCCCGCCAGGAAGCCGAACTGGTTGAAGGCGTGGAACTGCGCCAGCATCAGCACGTAGAACGCCGCCGCGTTCGTCACCGCGGACGTCATCGCCCCGCTGAAGGTGCCGCCCACGGCGATGGCCAGTGCGTCGCGCGCGGACCGGGTGCGCCGCTCCTCCCAGTAGCGCATGCACAGGTGCACGCCGTACTCGATGCCCAGGCCGATGAGGATGGCGACCAGGAAGCCCGTCACCACGTTGAGGTGGCCGATGGCGAGCCACGCGATGCCGAACGTCATCAACAGGCCGACGACGACGGGCAGGCCCACCACCGCCAGCGCCGCGATGCGCCGGGTGGCCAGCAGGATGAGGCCGATGGCGATGAGCGCGGAGAGCGTGCCGGCGCGCGACAAATCACCGCGCATCACCGCGTCCTCTTCGATGCGGTTCTGGAAGTTGCCCGTCGCCTCCAGCTTCACCGCCGGGTAGCGCTCCGAGGCCAGCGTGCGCCCCGTGCCCAGCGCCAGCTCCACGAAGCGGCGCGCGAAGTCCAGGTCACCCGCGGTGCCCATGGGCTTGAGCATCAGGTAGACCTCGGTGCCGTCCGCGTTCGCCAGGTACTCGTGCACCGGCGCGTTGGGCGAGTGCTTCCGGGCAATCTCCTCGAACGTGGGCGGAGGAGGCGTGGCCCCCAGGTCGATATAGAAGGGATTGGCCTGCTGCCGCTCGTAGCGCACCCGCGCGGCCAGATCCGCTCGCAGCTCCGCCAGCTTCTCCGCGGGCAGCAGCCACAGCGCGTGCCGCTTGAAGAACTCCACGTCGTAGCTGTGCTCGACGTAGCGCACCTCGGGGAGCGCCTCGAGCCGGCCTTTCAGCTCGCGCGCGTAAGCCTTCAGCCGCTCGGGCGTGTCTCCCTTCGCGACGATGACCAGGTACCCATCCCCACCCGCCTTCTGTGACACGCGTGTCAGGTCCTGGACTTCGCGGGCACCCTGCGGGAGCAGCTCGACGAATGAACCACGGAACTCCAACCGCGACGCCAGTGCCATACCGCCGGCGGCCAGCAATGCGGAGATCAGCAGCACGTACCAGGGCCGGGAGACCGCCGTCTGGATGAACCCCTCGAACCACCGTTGCCGCAGAGACCTGGCCACCGTCCACTCCTCGATTTTCGCCGGGCTTAGCAAATTCCCGGCCAGTCGTAGCCCCCTCAAACAACGGGCGACTGGAAAGCCTTCCGTCCCTGGGTCGGCTGCTTGCGCACGAAGGCGGGCGGGCGACCTCGCTTCCCATTATCCACTGGAAGACGATCTGCGTCGGCGGGGTGCCACCAATGCAACGGTGCTGTCAAGCCGAGGGGACTTCTGGCCCCTCTCGCAAGGGTCCCAAGCAACGGTCCGCGCCTTGACACTGCCCCTCGGCCTCTTTATTCACGGCCCCGCGTCCCCCGAGGGAGGTCGTCGGGCGCATGGTTGCCCCCGGCTCGGGAACGAGCCCTGCATGGTGAGTGGCGACCGCAGTGCCGCACTCCGCCTCTCCTGAAGAGGCCCAAACCCTCCCCCGACGCAGGCCTACAGAAAGAGCACCATGAGCGACGTCTTCGACAAGTGCAGCAATTGGAAGGACTACCGCATCGCGAAGGCCACCGGCCTCTACCCCTATTTCCGCGTCATCGAGGCGTCGCACGGCGCCACCGAGGTGGAGATCGAGGGCAAGCGGGTGATCATGGTCGGCTCCAACAACTATCTGGGCCTGTCCGCGGACCCGCGCGTCAAGGAAGCGGCCATCAAGGCGACGGAGAAGTTCGGCACCACGTGCTCGGGCTCGCGTCTGCTCAACGGCACGCTGGCGCTGCACGAGGAGCTCGAGGGACGGCTGGCCAAGTTCCTCAACCGCGAGGCCGCGGTGGTCATCTCCACCGGCTTCCAGACGAACCTGGCGCTGTCCTCCATCCTGGGCCGCCACGACATCGTCTTCAGCGATCGCCAGAACCACGCGTCGCTGGTGGACGGCATCCGGCTGTCGTTCTCCACGGAGCGCAAGTTCCGCCACAACGACATGGACCACCTGGAGCAGCTGCTGTCCCAGGCCGATCCCAACGCCGGGAAGATCATCATCACCGACGGCGTCTTCTCCATGGAGGGAGACGTCTGCAACCTGCCGCGCATCGTGGAGCTGGCGAAGCAGTACAACGCGCGGGTGATGACGGATGACGCCCACGCCATGGGCGTGCTGGGTGAGAAGGGCCGGGGCACCTCCGAGTACTTCGGCCTGGAGAAGGAGACGGACCTCGTGATGGGGACGTTCTCCAAGAGCTTCGCGTCGCTGGGCGGCGTGCTGGCCGGCCCTTTCGACGTCATCAACTACATCAAGCACAAGTCGCGCTCGGTCATCTTCTCCGCGTCCATGACGCCGGCGTCCATCGCGTCGGCGCTCAAGTCGCTGGAGATCATCGAGGCGGAGCCCCAGCGCCGCGCGCGCCTGCTGGACATCGCGGAGAAGATGCACAACGGCTTCCGCGCCATGGGCTTCGACACCGGCGTGTCGGTGACGCCCGTCGTTCCCGTGCACATCGGCGACCAGACGAAGTGCTTCCGCTTCTGGCGCGCGCTGCACGAGGCGGGCGTCTTCGCCAACCCGGTGATTCCGCCGGCGGTGGAGGCGGGCCACGCGCTCATCCGCACCTCGTTCATGGCCACGCACACGGACGCGCAGCTGGACCGCGTGCTGGACACCTTCGAGACCATCGGCCGCAAGCTGAACGTGATTCCTCAGACGCGCCCCACGGTGTACGAGCCGGTGCAGATCGCCCGCCCGGGCACGTCCGTGCGCTCCAACAAGGCGAGCGAGAAGTGGGCGGCGGGCTCCGCGGGCCTCCTGGCGGACAAGGGCGGCATCACCCTGGACCAGCTGTCGCGCATGTCGTCGCGCGAGGTGGCCGGGAAGATCTTCGACGCGGTGGAGCAGCTCACCTGGCGCGCGGCGAACCTGCAGCCGGAGGACCTGCGCCAGCTGCGCGCCGCGCCCATGAAGCTGTGGGAGAAGCGCGGCGAGCTGCCCGGCTTCCTGCTGGAGAAGGGCGCGCACTTCTTCCTGAAGAACGGCACCGACGGCAACTCCGCCGAGAGGACCTGATTCCACCATGGCCCTGCCCGCCGAGCCGCCCGCAGTCCAGCCCGCCCTTCCGCCCCTCCCCTCGGACGTCCTGGTGACGCCCGTGCGGGACGCCGCGGCGCGGATGACGTTCATCCGCTTCCCGTTCTCGCTCTACACGGGGGACCCGAACTGGGTCCCGCCGCTGGAGATGGAGCGCAAGGACTTCCTGGACCCGAAGAAGAACCCCTTCTTCGAGTACGGCGAGGTGGAGCTGTTCCTCGCGTGGCGAGGTCAGGACGTGGTGGGCCGCATCGCCGCCATCCGCAACCCCCGGCACCAGGAGATCCACGGCACGAAGGAGGGCTTCTTCGGCCTCTTCGAGTGCGTGAACGACGCGGGCATCGCGCGGCTGCTCCTGGACGCCGCGGCGTCGTGGCTGAAGGAGCGCGGGCTGGACAGCATGATTGGTCCGGCCAACTTCTCGTCCAACCAGGACTGGGGCCTGCTCATCGAGGGGTACGAGGTCCCTCCGGCCATCATGATGCCGTACAACCCGCCCTACTTCGCCGCGCTGCTGGAGGCCTGCGGGCTGGTGAAGGCGAAGGACCTGTTCGCCTTCGATTTGTCCTCGTCCGCGGAGCCGCCGGAGAAGGTGGTGCGCATCGCGGAGAAGATGCGGCAGCGCGAGGGCATCACCGTGCGCGCGGTGAACCTCAAGGACTTCCCCGCCGAGGTCGAGCGCATCCGGGAGATCTACAACTCCGCCTGGGAGAAGAACTGGGGCTTCGTGCCCTTCACCGACAAGGAGTTCGACCACCTGGCCAAGGAGATGAAGACCATCGTCCGACCGGAGCTGGTGCTCATCGCCGAGGTGAAGGGCGAGCCGGTGGCCTTCTCCATGACGCTGCCGGACGCCAACGTGGCCATCAAGGCCGCCAACGGGCGCCTCACCACCTTCGGCCTGCCCATCGGCCTGACGAAGATGCTCCTGGCCTCGCGCCGCATCCACCGACTGCGCCTCATCACCCTCGGCATCAAGGAGGGCTACCGACGCCGGGGCCTGGACGCCATCCTGTACCTGGACACGCTGCGCACCGCGCACCGGCTGGGCTACTCGGGCGGGGAGATCTCCTGGACGCTCGAGGACAACCACCTCGTCAACCGCGCCATCGAGTCGATGGGCGGCAAGCGCTCGAAGACGTACCGCCTCTACCAGCGTTCGCTGTAGTCCCCAGGGAGTCCTCGCCGTGCGTTTCCTGCTCACCGGTGGCACCGGCTTCATCGGCCAGCGGCTCGCGAGCCGCATCGTCGAGCGAGGCGACTCGCTCACCGTGCTCGTGCGTCCCAGCTCGCGTCGCGACGCGCTGGCGGCGCTCGGAGCCCGGTTCGCCGTGGGGGATCTGACCACGGGTGAGGGCCTCACCGAGGCCGTGCGCGACGTGGACTGCGTGCTGCACCTGGCCGGCGTCACCAAGGCCCGGGAGCCCGCGGGCTACTTCGAGGGCAATGCCCACGGCACCCGCCGCCTCGCCGAGGCCATGGCC
>NZ_SRLW01000259.1:0-14191 GCF_006518215.1 Myxococcus sp. AB025B | reverse complement strand
CCCCTCCCCAGCCCGAGACTCCGCCCGCCACGACGGCCACGCCGAACGCGGCGACAGGCTCGCTCGCCCGGCCCTTCAAGCTGTCGCGCCGCTTCGACCGCACCGGGCGCCTGCTGGGGGACAACGCCATGGAGCGGCTCGCCAACGCGCGCGTGGTGGTGTTCGGCCTGGGCGGCGTGGGCAGCTACGCGGCCGAGGGCCTGGTGCGCAGCGGCATCGGCCACCTGACGCTGGTGGACCACGACGACGTCTGCGTCACCAACACCAACCGCCAGCTCCACGCGACGGTGAAGGGCGTGGGCAAGTCGAAGGCGGAGCTGATGGCGCAGCGCTGCCGCGAAATCAACCCGGAGGCCCGGGTGGAGGCGGTGCGCGAGTTCTACCGCGAAGAGGTCGCCGAGCAGATGCTGCCCGCCGGCCAGTACGACTTCGTGGTGGACGCCATCGACAACGTGAAGGCGAAGCTGCACCTGCTGCACCGGTGCGTGTCGCTGGGCATCCCCGTGGTCAGCTCCATGGGCGCCGCCGCGCGCCTGGACCCGACGGCCATCCGCGTGGAGGACCTGTCCGAGACGCACATGGACCCGTTCGCCAAGGACATCCGCAAGCTGCTCAAGCGCAAGTACGGCGTGGAGACCGAGCGGCACACGGGCATCACCGCCGTGTACTCCATCGAGGCGCGCCGCATGCCGGTGGCCCTCAACTACGACGACGCGACGGACGGCTTCCTGTGTGTCTGCCCGCAGGACAACGAGTTCCACACGTGTGACCACCGCACGCAGATCGACGGCAGCGTGTCCTTCGTCACCTCGTGCTTCGGGATGAACGCCGCCGGCGTCGTGGTGCGAAGGCTCGCCTCCACGCGCTGACGGCTCAGGCCACCTGCTGGGGCTGCGACGCTCGCGCCTGCTGCTCGGCGAGCGCCTCGGCCTCTCGGCCACAGGGCCTGCGGAACACGCAGCGCGTGCAGGGCGTCAGCGTCTCCGACCGGGGGAACGCGTCCGCGTCCAGCGGCGTGTTCGTGACGGGGTCCTTCAGCAGCGCGCGCATCTTCGCCACGCTCGTCTCGAAGTGCCGGTGGAAGGACTCCATGGCGCCCAGGTCCACCTGGACGTCCTGCTCCTTGCCCTCGTTGAGGTACACGAGCGACGCGCGCACCTTCTCCACCGGGAAGCGGTAGCGCTGGGACACGTACAGCGCGTAGCCGAGCACCTGCTCGTCGTAGCCGTCGCGAGACTTGCCCGTCTTCCAGTCCACGACGACGGGCGCGCCGTCCTGGTCCACGAAGGCGAAGTCGGGGATGGCGAAGACCTTGAGGCCGCCGAGCGTGAAGTGGGCGAAGTCGAAGCCCGCGTCCACCTCCAGCCACTGCTCGGGCTTGAGGCTCTTGGCGAGCAGCGGCCAGCGCGAGTTGAAGAACCACGCGAGCGCCACGCGCACCGTCTCCCAGTTCTGCTTCCAGGCCTCGTCGGGGAGCGCCTCGGAGTACTCGTGCTCCACGAGCCCGGTGAACTGCTTGCGGTACTTCTGCGTCCAGTACGCCTTGCCGCGCGAGTGGCGGTAGTCGTCCTGCATCAGCTTGCGCGCGCGGGCCTCCACGACGGCGGGGTCCACCACGCGGCCGGCGCGCCAGTCCAGCAGCACGTCCTTGATGCTCTCGTGCACGACGCTGCCCGCCCAACTGAAGCGGTTGGCCAGCTTCTTGAGCACGTACAGCTCCCGCACGTCCTTCGGCGCGTCCGGCTCCCAGCCGCCCCAGGAGCGGTAGTAGTAGAAGTAGTAGGAGCGCAGGCACTCGGAGAACTTCTCGTGGCGGCTCTTGGACCAGGAGAAGTCGTTGTGGAGGGGTGGGCGCCGCATCGAGGCGGCGCATCCTAGGCGTTCGCTCGCTCCGCCAGAAGGGGAACAGGCAGGGAAACGAGCCCTGGGGGTGGGTTGAATGACAGTCCGGGTGGGGAACCCTGGGAGTATGGTCCGCGCCACCATGAAGAGCCGACCCCTGATGGAGCGAGTCGTCCTGATCACAGGCGCTTCCAGCGGCATCGGCCGCGCGGCGGCCCGGGCCTACGCGGAGGCGGGCGCCCACGTGGTGCTCGCCGCCCGGCGGCTGGAGCGGCTGGAGGACGCGGCCCGTGAAGCGGAGTCACTGGGGGTCCGGGCACTGGCGGTGCGGTGCGACGTGACTCGCGGCGAGGACGTGGAGCGGCTCATGGCCCAGGTCCGCGCGGACTTCGGTGGGCTGGACGTGCTGGTGAACAACGCGGGCCAGGGGTTGTACGGGCCGCTGGAGGCCATCAGCGAGGAGCAGCTGCGGCAGGTGTTCGAGCTGAACGTGTTCGCGCTGTGGCGGGTGACGCGGGCGGCGCTGCCGCTGCTGCGCGGGCGGCGCGGGGCGCACGTGGTGAACGTCAGCTCGGTGCTGGGGCATCGGGGGCTGCCGCTGCTCGGCGGGTATTGCGCATCGAAGGCGGCGGTGAACGCGATGACGGAGTCCTTGCGCACGGAGCTGGCCTCGGAGGGCATCGGCGTGCGGTTGGTGTCACCGGGCCTCACCGAGAGCGAGTTCCGGGACCACCGGCTGAACGCCCAGGGCTGGGCGCAGGACGCGATTCCGCTGAAGGCCATGTCCTCCGAGGAGGTGGCGCGGGCCATGGTGAAGGCGAGCGTGCGCGGACGACGCGACACCATCCTCACCCTCCCCGGCCGCGTCATGGTACTGGCGAACCGGCTCGCGCCCGGCTTGTTCGACCGGGTCGCCCACCGCATGGCCAACCCGGTGAAGAAGGACGCATGAGCCCCCGCAGTCGCCCCGCGAAGCCCGCTGTCTCGTCGGACACGCCGCCTGTCTCTCGCGAACAGGACGCCAAGGCATCCTCAGGCAAGAAGCCGGAGACTGGCGACGTGCCCCGACCTCGTCGCGGACGTCCACCGGGTGGCAAGGCCGGGCCCCTGCCCTCGCGTGATGAGCCGACGCTCGCGGATGCGAAGGCACGCAAGGCGTCCACCGGCTCGCTGTTCGATTCCTCCGGGTCACGCGCGGACGTGGGGGTGGTTGCGGAGGGCGCCTCGCCGCGCGGTGATGTGGCAAACACCCCCTCGACGCCAGCGAAGGCGCGTCGAGGACACCCTCCTCGCACCGCGGGAATGGACACGGAGGGCGCCTCGCCGCGCGAGGACCTGGCAAGCCCCTCCTCGATACCACTCGAGGTGCGTCGAGGACGCCCGCCTCGCACCGTGGGAATGGACACGAAGGGCGCCTCGCCGCGAGAGGACGCTGCAAGCACATCTGCGCCTCTTCCGCGGGCCCGTCGAGGACGCCCACCTCGCACCCTGGGGATGGGCGCGGAGAGCGTCGCGCCGCGCGGTGACGTGGCAAGCACAGCCTCGACACCAGCGAAGGCGCGACGCGGCCGTCCTCCTCGCACCGCGGCCACGTCGACCCGCGGCCCCACGGTGACACCGGGCGCCGCGCACCTGGCCAGCATCCGCGCGCCGCTGCTCGCCTGGTACGACCGCAACAAGCGCGACCTGCCGTGGCGCCGCACCAAGGACCCGTACGCCATCTGGCTGAGCGAGGTCATGCTCCAGCAGACGCAGGTCTCCACCGTCATCCCCTACTGGGAGCGGTTCCTGAAGCGCTTCCCCACCGCGCTCGCGCTCGCCTCCGCTCCACTCGATGACGTGCTCGCCGGCTGGAAGGGCCTGGGCTACTACACGCGCGCTCGCAACCTGCACCGCGCAGCGCAGGACATCGTCTCACGCTTCGGTGGCACCCTGCCCTCCACCGCGGAGCAGTTGCTCTCGCTGCCCGGCTTCGGCCGCTACACCGCGGGCGCCGTGGCCTCCATCGCCTTCGGTGAAGAAGCCCCCCTCGTCGACGGCAACGTCGCCCGCGTGCTCTCCCGGCTCTTCGAGGTCGAGGGCCTGCCCGGAGACCGCGAGCGCGAGGCCACCCTGTGGGAGCTCGCGGGCCTGCTCGTGAAGGGCGAGCGCCCCGGCGACTTCAACCAGTCCCTCATGGAGCACGGCGCCACCACCTGCCGTCCGGAGAACCCGCTCTGCCTGCTGTGCCCCGTGCGCGAGGGCTGTGTCGCCTTCAAGAAGGGCCGCGTCGCCGAGCTGCCTCCCGCCAAGGTGCGCGCCGCGCCGAAGAAGCTGACCCTGGCCCTGGCCGTGTGGGCCCACGCGGACACGCTGCTGTTCGCGCGCCGCGCGGACTCGGGCCTCTTCGGAGGGCTGTGGGAGCTCCCCGCCGCCGAGGTCGACGAGGACGCCACCGTGGAAGAGACCACGCTGCGCCTCACCGCCGCGCTCGGCACGGGCGTGAAGCTGGAGTCCCTCCTGGGCACCGTGAAGCGGCAGCTCACCCACCGCGACCTCACGCTGCGCCTGTACCGCGTGTCCGGCCCCAAGCGCCCCACCCACTCCGCCGCCTTCCAGGAGCTGCGCTGGTGCACACCCGCCGAGGCCGCGACGCTCGGCATGAGCACCGCCATGCAGCGCGCCCTGGACACCGTGGTGGGCACGCAAGCGGAGGGCCGCTGACTGCTCCGGTCGCCGCCCAGCTCGCCCGCGGCTGTCCGGCCGTCGACACGCCCCGGGACGTCGTGTTGCTTCGACAACCCCCGCCAGGTCGGGTCGCTTTCGCGCGTCACGCACGCGAATCAAGCTTCGCGCGCCCTTTCACCGGAGGCGTCCCGATGGCTCGAAACAACGCTCCCAAGTCGACCCCGCACACGAAGCCCCAGCACGCGGAACACGCGCATGAGCCGCAGGGCGCTCACGCGCGCTCCGACATCTCCCACGAGCAGATTGCCCGGCGCGCCTACGAAATCTACATGGCCCGCGGCGGCAGGCCCGGCAACCACGAGCAGGACTGGCAACAAGCCGAGCGCGAGCTGAAGCTCGGCCGTCAGTAACGGCCCACCACCTGGGCCCGTGTCCACACCGGGCCCACGTCAGTGGGGCGGCGGCGAGTGCAGCACGGGGCGCTCGGCCTCGAGCGCGCCTCGCAACCTGCGCTGCGCCACCTTCAGCTCCGAGAGGATGCGCTCCGCGTCCTGCACCGAGCGCATCGCCAGGCCGCACGCCGGCGTCAGCAGCACCGTGGACACGGCCCGGGGGAACGAGAAGCCTCGCGGCAGCGCGGCCTTCAGCGAAGCCTCCACCGAGTCCGCCAGCTCCGTCACCTCGTACGTCGACGCGAGGTCCGTGGGGATGATGCCCAGGCTCAGCGTCGCGCCCGAGTGCAGGTAGCGCTCCAGCGCGCCCTTCTCCTCCAGCATCGCGTCGAGCGACAGCCTCACGTCCAGCGACAACAGGTCCGCCTGCGCGTCCAGCAGCGCGCTCCAGTCCGTGTTGCCACAGCAGTGCAGGCCCACCAGCGCGCCCTCCCGCTGGAGCGCGACAATCAGGAGCCGCAGCTCCTGCATTGCCAACAGGTGCCGGGGATTGACGCGCTGGAACGCATACAGGCCCGGCTCGTCGAGGAAGAACAGGGGCGTGGCGCCCGCGCGCCGCAGCGCCTTCACCATGGCCAGGGAGCGCGCCAGCACCAGCCGGTAGATGGCCTGGTCCAGCCCCGGCACCTCCAGCGCGGACAGCCCCGAGTCCGTCCTCGCCACCGAGCGCACCGTGAAGGGCCCGGCGAGCTGCGCCTTCGCGAAGGCCAGCTTGCGGTGCTCCACCTCCCACAGGAACGGCCGCCACGCACGGCACGCCTCGGGGGAAGGCTCGTACGCCTCCAGCGCCCCGGCCGCGAGCGCGGACTCCAGCTTCGCCTCGAACGGGGCGCGCCCCGCCTCCCAGGCCTGGAGGTCCACCGTGCACAGGCCCTCGTCGTCGAAGCGCAGCCCGGGCAGCCCCTCCAGCGCCGCGGGAATCATCAGCTCGGAGGGCTTGCCCACCGGCAGCTGCGGCAGGAAGGGGATGTCCATCGACAAGGCGACCTGGAGCCCCAGTTCCACCTGCGTGTGGGGCAGGCTCCCGATGCCCGTGGTGGCACAGGCGGGCAGCAACTGGACGGCTCGACGGATGTTCGGCGCGCTCATAGGCGCGGGAGTCTAACCGCTCCCCTTCCCCACGGCGCGCTCCGGTGACCCCGGGCGGGTCCCCAGGGCTCCCGGGGGCCCGTGCGTCCGAATCAGGACACCGAGAAGTACGAGGCCTGGGGGTGGTGGAAGACGATGGCGGAGACCGAGGCCTCGGGCTCCATCATGCAGCCGTCGGTGAGCTGCACCCCAATCTCCTCCGGCCGCAGCGCCTCGAAGAGCTTGGACTGGTCCTCCAGCCGGGGGCACGCGGGGTAGCCGAACGAGTAGCGCTTGCCCGCGTACTCCGCCCGGAAGCGCTCCAGCATCGTCATGTCCGGCTTGTCCGGGGTGCCCCACATGCTGCGCAGCTGCGTGTGCAAGAGCTCCGCGTAGCCCTCCGCCGTCTCCAGCGCGAGCGCCTGCACCGCGTGCATCTTCAGGAACTCGCCCCTGGCCTTGAGGCCCTCGGACAGCTCGCGGATGCCCGAGCCCGCCGTCACCACGAACATGGCCACGTTGTCGGTGGGCACGCCGCGCTCCAGCGGCCGCAGGTAGTCGGCCAGGCACAGGCCCCCGTCGCGGTCCTGCCGGGGGAAGTCGAAGCTCGCCGCCTCGAGGCCCGTCGTCCCGTCGAACAGCACCACGCGGTTGCCGTCGCTGCCCGCCTTGAAGAACTGGAACACCGCGCGCGCCTGCATGAGGCCGCCGCGCAGCATGCCCTTGAGCTCCTCCACCGCCTCCTTCAGCGCCAGCGCCTTGCGCCCCTCCTCCGTCTTCGCCAGCTCCGCCTCGGCCGGAGTCCCCAGCGCGCGCGACGACGTGCGCAGGCCCAGGTGGCGTCCGTACAGCATCACCGGGTTGATGAACTTCCAGATGTGGTCCAGCGGCGTGTTCGTCAGCACGTGCCGCTCGAAGTCCGGCGCGGGCGGCACCGTCTCCAACACCCGAATCTCCGCGCTGCGCCCGCGCGCCACCACCGCCTCCACGCGGGGACGCTCCTTGACCTCCTGGGCCAGCTTCACGCGGCGCTCGGCCAGCTCCCCGCGCAGCTTCTCGTGCGACGTCGGGTCGACGATCTGCTTGGCCAGGTCCAGGCCGCTCATCGCGTCCTGCGCGTAGGCCACGGTGCCGCCGCCGTACGCCGGGGCGATGTTGCGGTCCACGAAGTTGCGGCTGAGCGCGGCGCCGCCCACCAGGATGGGCACCTCCACGCCCGCGCGCTTCAGGTCCTCCGCCGTGGCCACCATCTGGTGCGCGCTCTTCACGAGCAGGCCCGACAGACCGAGGATGTCCGGCTGGTGCTCACGCACCGCCTGCACCAGCTGCTCGGGCGGCACCTTGATGCCCAGGTTGACGACGTGGAAGCCGTTGTTGGCGAGGATGATCTCCACCAGGTTCTTGCCGATGTCGTGGACGTCGCCCTTCACCGTGGCCAGCACCACCTTGCCGCGCATGGCCGCCTTGGCGGAGCTCATGTGCGGCTCCAGGAAGCCCACCGCGGCCTTCATCGACTCGGCGCTCTGGAGCACCTCGGCGACGATGAGCTCGTTGGCGCCGAAGAGCCGCCCCACCTCGTCCATGCCCTTCATCAGGGGGCCGTTGATGATGTCCAGCGGCGCGTGCTTCTTGAGCGCCTCCTCCAGGTCCGCGAAGAGGCCGTCGCGCGAGCCCTCGATGATGTAGCGCTGCAGCCGCTCCTCCAAGGGCAGCGTGCTCACCGCCACCTTGACGGCCTTGCGCTCACGGAAGTGCGCGGCGAACGGCGTCACCGGGTCCGTGCCGCGGTTGTAGAGCAGGTCCTCGGCCAGCGTGCGCTCCTCCTCGGGCAGCGACGCGTAGCGCTCCAGCTTCTCCGAGTTGACCAGCGCCATGTCCAGGCCCGCCTGGACGCAGTGGTACAGGAACACGGAGTTGAGCACCTCGCGGCCCGCGGTGGGCAGGCCGAAGGACACGTTGGAGATGCCCAGCACCGTGCGGCACTGCGGGAAGCGCTGCTTGATGAGGCGCACGCCCTCCACCGTCTCCACGCCGCTGCCCGTGTACTGCGCGTCGCCGGAGGCGCACGGGAAGACGAGCGGGTCGAAGTAGAGGTCCTCGGCGCGCATGCCGTACTTCTTCGTGAGCAGCTCGAACGAGCGCTCCGCCACGGCGAGCTTCCGCTCGCGCGTCACGGCCATGCCCACCTCGTCGATGCAGCCCACCACCAGCGCCGCGCCGAAGCGCCGCGCCAGGGGCACCACCTTCTCGAAGCGCTCCTCCCCGTCCTCCAGGTTGACGGAGTTGATGATGGCCTTGCCCTGGCTGTACGTCAGCGCCATCTCCAGGACGCGCTCGTCCGTGGAGTCGATCATCAAGGGCACGCGCACCTTCTTGACGACCACCTCCAGGAACTGGCGCATGTCCTCCAGCTCGTCGCGGTCCGGGTTGGCCAGGCAGATGTCGATGACCTGCGCGCCGCGCTTCACCTGGGCGCGCGCAATCTCCGACGCGTCCTCCACCTGCCCCGCGACGATGAGCTCCTTGAACTTCTTGCTGCCGATGACGTTGGTGCGCTCACCGACGATGACCGGGCGCACGTCATCCGTCACCTCCAGGTAGTCCACGCCCGACAGCGTCGAGCGGGGCTTGGGCACCTTCGTGCGCGGCTTGAGGCCCTTCACCGCCTGGGACACCGCGCGGATGTGCGCCTCCGTGGTGCCGCAACAGCCGCCCACCACGTTGAGCCAGCCCTGCTCACAGAAGCGCGTGAGCGAGCGGGCGATCATGTCCGGCGTCTCCAGGTAGTGGCCGTTCTCGTCCGGCAGGCCCGCGTTGGGCACGCACGACACCGGGAACGGGCTCAGGTCCGACAGGGAGCGCAGGTGGTCCGTCATGAAGTCCGGACCGGTGGCGCAGTTGAGCCCCAGGTAGAGCAGCTCCCAGTGCTCCAGCGACGCCGCCAGGCTC
Organism: Myxococcus sp. AB025B; assembly: GCF_006518215.1. Lineage (NCBI taxonomy): Bacteria > Pseudomonadati > Myxococcota > Myxococcia > Myxococcales > Myxococcaceae > Myxococcus > Myxococcus sp. AB025B. Next base: position 5,213 of record NZ_SRLW01000259.1, on the reverse strand, counting down.
TCCACGCTCTGGCCCGCGAGCATGGTGCCCATGGGCTCAATCGTGCCCGACACCGCCACCGGCAGCGCGTAGCCCAGCTTCTGGAACGCCCGGTCGATGCCCAGGAGCGCCGCCTTGATGTTGCGCGTGTCCTGGCACGTCTCCACCAGCAGGTAGTCGGAGCCGCCCAGCGCGAGCCCCTCCGCCTGCACGGCGAAGTTGTCCACCAGCTCCTCGAAGGTGATGCCGCCCGTGACGCTGATGGCCTTGGTGGTGGGGCCCACCGAGCCGGCCACCCAGCGGATGCGGCCATCCTTCGCCTCGGCGGCCTCGGCGGCCTCGCGGGCGAGCCGGGCGGAGGCCTGGTTGATCTCGAGCGCCTTGTGGCCCAGGCCGAACTCGTTGAGCACCAGCGGCGTGCCGCCGAAGCTGTCCGTCTCCGTCACGTCCGCGCCCGCGGCGAAGTAGCGCGCGTGGATGTCGCGGATGAGCTCCGGCCGGGTGAGGACCAGGTTCTCGTTGCAGCCCTCGAACTCGGCGCCGCCGAAGTCCGCGGCCTTGAGGTCATGCTGTTGCAACAGCGTCCCCATGGCGCCATCCAGCACCAGCACGCGCTCACGCATGGCGGAGCGCAGGGCCTCCACGCGGCGGCCATGCTCTCCAGGAGGGGGAGGAAGGGCGGTGGGCGTCGGGCTCGTCATGATGGCTTCACTCCTGTCAGCAGAAAGACTCGAAAGGGGCTGGCACCGTCGCGGGCGTGCGACTCGCGGGTGAGCTGCGCGAACCCCTGCTCGCGCAAGCTGGCCTCGAGCTGTGACGGCTCGAAGCCCAGGTGGCGGTGGCCCAGCCGGTCCACCACCCAGCGTTCGTCATGCGGCATCAGCTCCAGCACCACCAGCCGGCCGCCCGGCTTGAGCAGGCGCGCGGCCTCGGCCAGCACCGCCGCCGGCTCCTCCACGTGGTGCAGGCTCTGTGAAATCACCACCAGGTCCAGCTGGCCCGATTTCAACGACAGCCGGTGCAGGTCTTCGCAGAGGAAGCTCACGTTGGTGAGGCCCTCGCCCGCCGCGCGCTCCCGCGCCTGCTCCAGCGCGACGGCGTTCTGGTCGATGGCCCACACGTGCCGGGCCCACCGGCCCAGCGCCACGCTCAACACGCCCGTCCCACAGCCGAAGTCCGCGACGTCCAGCGGCGGCAACAGCGACGCCAGCGCGCCCGCCCACAGGAACCACGACTGGCCCGGCTCCAGGAGCCGCTCGTTGAGGGCCTGCCGGTCCGCGCGGGCGCGCAGCAGGTCCTTGAGCCGCGCCGAGTCCCCCGCCGCGTCCTCCGCCTCGCGCGCCAGCCGGATGAGCGGCCAGCGGGAGTCCTCACCGCCCAGCGCCAGCGAGTAGTAGCTGAAGCCCGCCTGCCGCTCCTCGCGGATGAGCCCCAGCCCCTTGAGCTTGCCCAGGTGATGGGACACCGAGGACTGGGCCACCCCCACCAGCGACACCAGCTCCGTCACGTTCAGCGGAGCCTCCGACACCAGTCGGAGGATGCGCAGCCGCGTCGGGTCGCCGAGCGCCCGGAAGGATTGGGACAGAGCTTCCATATCGCCGCATCAACATACGTCGATGCCGGACTGGAGGCCAGCGGACTTTCGACGCACCGCGTGCTTCCCGGCGGACAGTGGTAGATGTGGGACATGGCAACTCCCAACCTGCAGCAGTTGCTCGAGGGCAAGCGGTTCGGCCTGGTCCTCTCGGCGGGCTACTTCGGCTTCTACGGGCACGCTGGCTTCCTCAAGGGGCTGGCGAGCACGGGGCTCAAGCCCTCGGCGTACGCGGGCACGTCCGCGGGCGGCATGGTGGCGGCGTACGCGGCGGCGGGGATGCCGGTGCACGCGATTGAAGAGCTGGTGCTGCGCCAGACGCGCGCGAACTTCTGGGACCCGGACCCGATTGGCGCCGTGCTGAACGCGGACGCCGCGGGCCATGGGCTCACGGGCCTGCTCAAGGGCGAGCGCTTCCGGCGGCTGCTGGAGGACACGCTGGGCGCGCCGACATTCGAGGACCTGCCGCATCCGCTGCTGCTGGTGGGCGCGAACCTCACGCTGGGCACGCATGACGTCTTCACCACGGGGGAGCTGGCGCCGCGCGTCCACGCCACCTGTGCCTATCCCGGCCTGTTCCGCGCGGTGCCGCTGGATGGGAACCTGTATTGGGACGGAGGCCTGGTGGACAAGGCGCCCGCGCTGTCGCTGCATGACAGCGCCGCCGGGAAGGACCTGGACGCCATCCTCGTGCACTTCCTGCCGAGCAAGACGCGCAAGGTGGTGGGTGGGCCCATGGCGTATGCGCAAGGACTGGCGGCGGGCTCCGCGGCGCTGCGGAGGGACCACTTCCGGCTCCAGCTGACCGTGCTGGAGGGACGCGGCATCCCCGTCTACGTCGTCGTGTCCAACCTGCCGCCCGTGACGCCCACGACGATGGAGCGCGGGTTCGATGCGCTGGACCAGGCGCGCCTGGCCGCCGCGGTGGCCCTGTCCCGTCCGCCCGTGCCCTTCGGGCAGGCGCAGTGGTGAGCTGAAGCTCCGCGCCCGACCTCTCGACACGCGCGGCCTCGCGCATCGAGGTGCCGCGCCTCCGACGGCGTGGGCACGTCACCTCTCGCCGGGCTCACCGTCCTCTTCGCGCTCGGACGACGGAAGGTCCCAGCGCTCCAGCAGTCGTCGCAACGTCGTGCGGTGCATCCCGAGTTCCCGAGCCGCCGCGCTCACGTTGCCCGAGTGCCTTCGCAGCGCGGCCTCGACCCGGGCGCGCTCCTCGCCCTCCAGCGTCTTCGCCTTCGCGGAGAGTTCGCGCGCCGCGGGGCCCGCCTCGCCGTCACCGAAGGCCGTCCCCGCGCCCGAGCCCAGGTGCTCCGAGGAGACGCGTCGCGAGCCCTCCGCCAAGGCCTTCTGGACGGCACCGCGGATTTCGACGAGCAGCTCGCGCACGTTGCCCGGCCAGGGCCTGAGCAGACCGCGTGTTCTTCTCGTACAGCGGCGCGGGGGTGGCCCCCTCCAACGTCGTGCGCATCCCCCTCACCGCCGCCGCGAACATCACCTGGTGGAAGGGCATCGAGGTCTTCCGCCCGGACGGCTCGCGCCACCCCAGCGTGCTCGAGACGCACAACTCCGGCCGCGGTCCCTACACGATGGACATCGTCGTCAACAACACCGACTCGCCGAACCTGTGGGCCCTCAAGTTCCTCAAGGGCAAGCTGTTCGGCATCCACACCGGCATGTACTGCCTGGAGGACCTGTCGGCCTGGCGCGGCCGCAACCTGTACTTCACCTGGACCCATGACGCGTCCTGAGCCCTGACGTCGGGCGTGCTTCGTCGGGCCCCCGCACACGAGGCCCGACGGAGCGCGGCGGCTCAGCGTCCGCCGTAGCGGCGGTGGTCCACCATGAGGCAGCGGTCCTGCACCACCTGGATGCCCGCCTCCGCGAGCTTGCGCGCCGCCGCGTCGTTGCGGATGCCGGACTGGAACCACACCGCCTTCGGCTTCTTGGCGATGATGTCGTCCACGTGCGCGTCGATGTCCTGGGGCCTGCGGAACACGTCCACCAGGTCCACCTCCCCCGGCACGTCCGCGAGCTTGCGGAACACGGGCTTGCCGAGGATGTGCGTCACGTCCGGGTAGTAGACGGGCACGGGCACCACCTCCACGCCCGCGCGCGCCAGGTAGTCCGGCACGTAGAAGGCCGGCTGCCCCGACTGCTGCTCCGTCTTGATGCCCAGCACCGCCACGCGCCTGGCACCCTTCACCACGCGCTCCACACCCGCTTCGTCCTCGACGAGGTTGTCTTCCCAGCTCATGGCGTCTCCTCCTGAAGGGCCTGCGCTCGCGACTGCATCGTCACCGTCCACGCCGCCGGGCCCACCCGGGCCTTCACCGTGAGCTCGCGGCTCACCGGCACGAAGCGCCCGTAGGCCACCACCTGCTCGCCCTCGCACGTCACGCCCGGCGTCAGCTCCGGGCGCCCCGCCGCCACCCACGCGTCCGTCAGCTCCCGCGGCGCGTCCTCCGGCACCGAGTCCAGGCACTTGAGGCTCAGCACCACCGCGTCGCCGTACTCCGTGTCCCGCGTCCCCTGCAGCGTGCGCTCCAGCACATACGCCACCTGCGTGTCGCCCAGGGGCAGCGTGTCCACCGCCCACGTGCGTTGACCCTCCGACAGATGACGCTGGAACAGGCCGCCGAACTTCGCCTCCCACTCGCGCCGCGTGCGCGCCTCCAGGGCCTCCGGCGCCAGGAAGCGCTCCAGCGCCTTCGCGTCCGCGCCCGCGGGCACCGACTGCCGCAAGGCCTCGCTCGCGGACTCCGGTGACACCAGCTTCACGAACGCGCCATCCGCCGCCAGCTGCAGCCGGAGCGCGAAGCGCAGCAGCACGTCATCCACCCAGCCCTCCACCGCCACGCCCGCGCGCGTGCGCCGCGCCCGCGTCACGGACTGGGTCAGCAGCCAGCCGCCCTCGGAGGTGGCGAAGCGGGACTCGGTGGTCAGCTCCGCCTCCTCACGCAGCACCTGTCCGTCCTGCTCCACCGCGCGGCTGGCCTGCTGGGATTCGGTGAGCACGCGCCCCACGGGCGGCTGGAAACCCAGGCGCACCCGAGGCGTCACCGAGGGGACGGGCACCCTCAAGGGCGGCGGCTTCCGACAACCGGACGAGAGCAACAGCAGAAGACAGCTCAGCAGGAGACCTGGACGCATGCGCCCGCGAACGCTGGCAGAAACGGCCAGCGCCCGCGAGCGCTTCTTCCCAGGGATGTCGCCCCTCAGGGGTGACGCGAGCCGCTGTCGGGCGCGTTCTCCACCAGGTCCCGACCGATGTTGCGCCGGTCCCTGTTCGCGCCGTCGTCGTCCTGCAGCCCGCCCCGGGCGAACCGCCGCGCGGCCTCCGCCAGGTCCCGCATCACGTCCTCGCGCGACGCGTACTCCGTGCGAGGCAGGCACTTGAGGACGTTGATGACATTGACGGGGGCCTCGCTGTCCTCGGCGGCCTCGACCAGGTCATCCCTCGTCGTGGGGTAGTCCACCGAGTCCAGGTGGGGGGTGATGGAGAGCCCGGGGTCTTCCGCGGTTCCGAATGCCATCTGCCGCTGCCTTTCTGCCCGGCCAGCCCGGTCCGGACGTGAGTCACTTGAGTCCCAGGAACCTGGGGACGAAACCCACGCCGGACCACCCGGCCGTCCCCCTCCCC
>NZ_SRLW01000258.1:0-14209 GCF_006518215.1 Myxococcus sp. AB025B | reverse complement strand
GGATGAAGGAGATCCGGGAGCGGGGAGGGCGGACCATCGCCCAGGATGAGAGCACGTCCGCGGTGTGGGGCATGCCTCGCGAGGCGGTGTTGCTCGGGGCGGCGCAGGAGGTGCTGCCGCTGGAGCGCATCGGCCCCACGTTGGTGCAGTGGGTGGAAGCGTGCTGAACGTGAGCAACAAAGTGCTTCAGCAACTGGCCGCGCTCCTCCTGGAGCGCGCGGGGCTGAAGATCACCCCGGATGGGTTCCACAGCCTGCGGCTGGCCCTGTCCACCCGCATGCCGGTGCTCGGCATCGAGGAGCCGGAGCGCTACCTCCAGCGGCTGACGGGCGTGGGGGGCGAGGAGGAGCTGCGCTCGCTGTTGCCCCTGGTGACGGTGGGGCACACGGAGTTCTTCCGCGACGCCAAGCAGTTCCGCGCGCTGGAGAAGAGCGTGCTGCCGGACCTGCTCGCCCGCGCGCGCCGGGAGATGCGCAAGGTGTCCATCTGGTCCGCGGGCTGTGCGACGGGCGAGGAGCCCTACAGCATGGCCATGGTGCTGGCGGAGCTGGGCGCGCTGTCAACGGAGGTGGACCTGTGGGCCACCGACCTGAACCTGGCCGCGGTGGAGGCCGCCCGGCAGGGGAGGTTCTCCACGCGCCGGAGCATCAGCATCCATCCGGAGCGGCTGGCCCGCTTCTTCCGCCCCGTCGAGGATGGCCACGAGGCGCTGCCCGCGCTGCGTGAGTACATCCGCTTCGATGGACAGAACCTGGCGGTCCCCGTCTTCGACAAGGTCGCGCTGAACTCGCTGGACCTCATCCTCTGCCGCAACGTCATCATCTACTTCGACCTGCCCACCATCCGCGGGCTGATGGACCGCTTCCTGAGCGCGCTGCGGCCCGGGGGGCTCTTGTTCCTCGGGTACTCGGAGAGCCTCTTCAAGGTCTATGACCGCTTCGAGATGATCGAGGTCGACGGCGCCTTCGTTTACCGGCGCCCGCCCAGCGACAAGGGCTACCGTCCGCCGCCGCTGCGCATCCACCCGTATCCTGTCTCCACCGAGCCGCCGGCCCGCGCGCCGGAGCCCGAGCCCTTCTCCCCGGCCGTCTACGCGCGCCCCGCGGTGGAACTGGCCCAGGGCGCCCGTCCTCGCGCGAGCACCCCGGACACCGCGTCCACCCGAGGTCCCGGCGCGCTCTCCGGTGCCTTCCCGGCCGTGCGCCCGCTGCCCGCCGCGTCCACGCCGCCCGCCACGACGCAGGCCTCCGGCACGCAGCCGCCCGCGACGACGAAGACCAACGACCTGGGCCGTCCCCGCGTCACCGTGGAGCTGCCGGCGGTGAGCGCCGCGGACGCGGTCCGCACGCGTCCCACCGTGGAGCTGCCGGCGGTGTCCGCGCCCGCGCGCACCGTCACCGGTGAGCTTCCCTCCGCCACCGCGTGGCCCAAGCTGCTGCCTCCCGCGGAGCGGCTGGCCATGGCGGTGCGGAAGATGACGCAGGGGGATTTCCCCGCAGCCATCCAGGGCGTGCAGCGCCTGCTGGTGGACGAGCCGAGTGACCTGGACGCGCTGCTCACGCTGGGCAATCTCTACTCGCTCACCGGCCGCATCACCGAGGCGCGGGAGGCGTTCGCCCAGGCCATCCAGCGCGAGCCGCTGTGCGTGGAGGCGCGCGTGTTCGGTGGCGTGGCCGCGCTGCAGGCCGGGGAGCTGCGGGAGGCGCGCTCGGAGCTGGGCAAGGCGCTCTTCCTGGAGCCCACGCTCGCCATTGGCCACTACCTGCTGGCGCAGGTGCAGGAGCGCAGCCACGACTCCGAGGCGGCCCGTCGCAGCTACCGCAACGCGATTGCGCAGCTGCGCTTCCCCCAGCGAACGCTGGCGGGGCACTACCCGGAGATGCTGGACTCGGCCGAGGCCATCTCCCGCGCGGCGCGCTATGCGCTCGCCGCGCTGGAGGAGCAGCCTCCGCACTGAGTGTCGCGCGGAGGCCGGGGGCTCTCAGTCCAGCGAGGACTTCACCTGGTCCAGCGACTTGCTGGGGTCCAGCACGGCACCGAACTTCTTCTGGAGGTAGGACTTGGCCTGCCCGCGCAGGAGCATGCCCGGGTCCGTGCCCTCGCCCTCGACGGCCTTGTCGGTGATGACGAACGAGGCGTCCAGCTGGATGCCCATCACCTTGCCGACAATCTTGGCGCCCTCGCCCTGCCAGTCGGCCTTCACTCCGTACTTGCCACCCCAGTACCGGAGGAGCTCCTCGACGCGCTGCTTCACCTGGTCCTTCGGCAGGGAGTGGGGGATATCGAACTTCAGCATGCCCATGGCACGGCTCCTGATTTCAGTGTCCTGGCCATTCGTTTATCGACGCCGGGCCGAGAAGGGAACCGCCGAGTCGCCCTTGAGCGCACGAATGTCAACGGCCCGGCGCATCACTCCTGGACGCGGCGCGAGCGCTTGAGCTTCACCGGCGGATCCCCCGGCCGGCCCCAGCGCGTCATGTAGGGCGCCAGGTTGAACTTCTCCGCCGTGCGCGGCGAGCTCATGGGCCGCACCTTGCCCAGCACCTTGCGCTCCTGGAACGGCCTGTCGTGCAGCCCCAGGACCCACATGAAGTTGGCCACGCTCGCGGGGTCCCTGCCGTCCACCGCGTACTTGTCGTTGAGGTGGGCGATGCGCTTCAGGCCCTCGTCGGGCGTGGCGCTCCACTCGAGGATCTTCTTGCCCCACAGCATGCGCAGGTAGTTGTGGATGCGGCCGCGCTCCAAGAGCTCGCGCTGCGCCGCGTTCCACAGGCCGTCCGCCGTGCGCGCGTGCTCCAACTGCTCCAGGGAGTACAGGTGCTCGCGCGGGTCCTTCTGGTGGGTGGACAGCGTCTCGCGCGCCCAGCCCGGCAGGGACTCCACGGAGAGCTGCTTGTCCTCGGGCGTGTGGAAGCAGAAGTTGAAGCCCAGCTCGCGCCGCACCAGCAGCTCCTCGAGGAAGCTCCTCACCGCGGGGTGGTCCGTGCCGCGCGCGCGGATGGCCGCCCGGGCCGCCTCGCCCGCGAAGAGGTTGCCCCAGTGGAAGAAGGGGGACAGGCCGGACTGGTGCGCGCGGCCGGGGTCATTGCGCTCGGTGTCGTAGCCCTCGAGCTTGCCGTGGAGGAAGGCCTCCAGCGTCTTGAGCGCCGCCTTTCGTCCACCGCGCTCCTCGAGCGCCGCCACCTTGTGGTCGATGTGGAAGGCGGACAGCTCCTGCCGGGCCTGCTTCGCGTCGGCCAGCTCGAAGTCCGGCTCCAGGGCGCGCCCCGCGGCCGCGGCCTTCACCGGACGCGCGCGCAACGTCCGTCCAAGGTACTCGGGCCACAGCTTCTGGAGCTTGGGGCGCAGCGTGTACGCGCCGGCCTGCACCGTGGGGATGCGCTGCATGGGCACGACGCACGAGGCGTCCACCGCGAACAGCGGCACCTCCAGGGCCTTGGCCGCGCCTCGCAAGTGGCCGGGGATGATGTACGTGGGGAAGAGGTCGGACACCACCGCCGCCGCGCGCCGTCCCAGCTCCGCCAGTCGGGGGCGATGCTGCTTCGTCGTGCGCGGCAGCTCCAGCCAGTAGGGCAGGCCGCGCGACGCGAGGGCCGACGCGAGGTCCGCCATGCCCTCCAGCGCCCACGCGTGGAGCCGGTCCGACGCATGGGGATAGTCCGGACGCAGCGCTTGATACACGACGACGGGCAACCCCAGGTGGTTGCCGAGCGCGATGGCCGCATCGAGCGCGTGGTTCTCCTCGGCGCGATGGTTGACCATGCACCAGTACAGGACGAAGTCCCGACGTGAGGAGGGCAGGGGGACATCCTTGATGACGACCACACGCGCGGAGTCGACATCGAGCTCGGACCACGAGAACCCGTTGGGCATGATGCGCACGGATGCCCGAGGTCGCTCCGCGTCGCGAGGGAATTGAAGCATCCGTGCACGAATGCCGTGCCCGTGACGCTTCGAGCCACCGAGACACACTTCCACCCGCCCAGGTGCGCGCAAAAAACACCACCCGGGCCTGGGTTGTGGTCTTGTGTCGTTTGGACCCAAGGAGTCCTTGCGTGTCACCTCTGCGAAACTGGCTCTGTCTCTGCTCCGTCTTCACGCTGCTGCTCGCGACGCCCGAAGGCGCGCGCGCCCAGGTGGGCTCGTCGTACCCGTCGGAGCCGGCTCCGACGCAGCCCGCGTATCCTCCGCAGGACCCCGCGCCCTCGACTCCGCCGGAGCCGCTGCCGCCCGTGGACCCGTACGCCGACCCTCGGATGGCCGAGCCGCCGCCGTCGAACAGCGTGCCGGCCTCTCCTCCGGACCCGGCGACGATGCCTCGCGTGGACAACCCTCCACAAACGTCAGACGTGCCGCGCGCGGACGCACCGGACCTGCGCCAGTCACCGCTGACGCAGGACGGCACGCCCGCGTCGCTGACGCCGTCGGCCTCGGCCACGCCGCCGCCGTATGTGGACAGCGGCGCCATCCTGGATGGGCGTCAGCGCCTGGGGCCCTTCCTGTCGGGGCCGGGCAGCTTCCGCTTCATCGCGCACCACACGGCGCTGGGCGCGCTGGGGGGCTTCTTCACGCAGGCGTTCGCCAATGACTTCGACTTCGACCAGAGCTCGCGCGAGGCGATGCTGGCCGGCACGTTGATTGGCGCGGGCCTGGGCTTCGGCGCGTCCTCCTGGTGGCAATTCAACAACTGGGTGGACAAACCCATGGCGTCCTTCACCATCATCAACTCGGGCGTGGGCGGCGCCTTCATGGCCGGCTTCATGGACCTCTTCACCCAGGACGCGGGGGTGCTCACCTGGTCCGCGTTCCTGGGCGCGGAGCTGGGCGCGTGGCTGACGGCGGGGCTCGGCGGCGGGCAGCTCCCGCTGAACGACGGCCTGTTGATCTCCTCCGGCGCGGGGTGGGGCGCGGCCTACGCGGCGCTGCTGCTGGCCGTCATCCACTTCTCCGGAACGGACATCTCCTCGAAGACGTGGCGGGACACGCTGCTGCTCGCGCCGGGCATCGGCGCGGGCGCGCTGGCGCTGGCCACCATGCGCTACAACCCGACGCCCTCGCAGATTCTGCGCGCGGACCTGTTCGGCGCGGGCGTGGGCGCGGCGGTGCTGCTCATCTCCGGCCTGGTGCTGGGCGGCTTCGACCAGTCCACGCCGTACGTGCTGTCCTTCCTCGGCTCCGCGGGCGCCATCACCACGGTGAGCCTGCTGTGGGAGGAGAGCGTGGACCGCTCCGCGCTGAAGAACGCCAAGGACCGGCCCTACCGCAACGTCTGGTGGTAGACGGCCCGGGGGGCGGGCGAGCATGCGTCGTGGCACCGAGGGGAGGCAGACATCACCTTTCCTCGCGACATGGCGCGCGTCCATCCCTTCACGGCCCTGCTGACCCCGCTGGCTCGGACCCTCGAGCCCAGCGGCTACGTGCCGCGCAGCAACGCGGTGCCCCAGCCTTCCCACGTCCGGCCCCTGCTGGAGGCCGCCAACCCCTCGGCGGAGCTGCGACGCCAGCGGGAGTCGGGCACGTTGCTGCGCGACGCCCGGCCCGCGCTCTACGTGGTGGAGGTCCACAGCCCGGCGGGCAAGCTGGGCGGCCCGCCGGTCCGCTACCTGCTGTGCTCGCTGCGGCCGGACGCGGGCACCCCGCTGGAGGATGACCCGTACCGGCCCCGTGCGTGGGAGGCCGAGCCCGCGGTCACGCTGACCGCGGACGACCATGGTGTGTTCCGCGGCCTGCTGGCCGAGGCGAGCGAGCGCTCCACCCTGGTGTGGGAGGGGGACTACGACGGCCACCCGCTGTCGCTGCGCCGCATCGAGCCTTCGCCCGTCTCCAAGCGCATCCAGGCCGTGCTGGACGAGGCCCCCATGCGCCCGCTCAGCGCGCTGGCGGAAGGTGGGCCCACGCTGGCCGCGGTGGTGCCCCTGTCGGACCCGGGACTGGAGGTGCTCCCCATCCACCGCGCGCTCAAGGGCGTGGACACGTTCAAGGAGGAGACCTTCCTCACCCTCGTCACCGCGTACGCGCGGGTGTACGAGCTGGACGAGCCGCTCGACACGCCTCGAGGGCTCATCGCCGCGCGGGAGCGGCTGGCGACGCTCATCACCGGGCACCACGCGGTGCTGCTGGTGTTGCCGGGCGGCAGGGGGCGCATCCTGCGCTTCCGACAGGGGTTGGACCTGGCGCATCTGAAGGGCGCGCCGCGCAACCCGACGCTGCGCAGCCTGGACCTGGCGCTGCTCAACGCGCTGGTGCTGAGGACGGTGCTGGGCATCCGCGAGCCCGAGGCGGCGGGACATCCCCAGGTGTTCCCGGTGCAGGGACTGGAGACGCTGGTGAAGGGGGTGGAGTCGGGCACGTTCCAGGTGGGCTTCGCGCTCAATCCGCCGCCCATCTGGGAGGTGCGCGCGGTGATGGAGGCGCAGGCCACGCTGCCGCCGAGGACGCTCCGCGTGGAGCCGTTGCCTCCGGCGGGCCTGCTGTTCCTCGACACGGAAGCGTAGTCCGCCCGCGTGAGGGTGCTGACGCACAGCGCGCCGGACGAGTCGGGGCGCTCGGCGCTGGAGCTCCAGGCGGGGCCCGGCGAGACGTTGGACGCCATCTGTGGCGGAGCGGTGCGGGTGCTCCAGCGCCGGCTGGGCTATCGCTTCACGTTGGACCCGCTGTTGCTGGTGCACTTCGCGGTGTCGGTGGGCGGCGCCGGGCGCGGGCGGCTGATGGACCTGGGCACGGGCTGCGGAATCATCCCGCTGGTGCTCGCCTGCCGGTGGCGTGGCAGGGACATCCTCGGGCTCGAGCTGCAGCCGGGCCTGTTCTCCCTGGCCCGACGCAATGTGCTGCTCAACCACTGCGAGCAGGAGGTGTCGCTGGTGTTGGGGGATTTGCGGCGCGTGGACGAGCAGTTCCCGGCGGGCGGCTTCGCGCAGGTGCTGTGCAATCCGCCGTACCGGGCGCGGGCGACGGGGCACACCAGCCTGTCCACGGAGAAGGCGCTGGCGAGGCATGAACTCGCGTGCGAGCTGTCGGACGTGTCGAGGGCCGCGGCGCACCTGCTCGAGCCCCGGGGAGGGCTGTGCATGGTGTACCCGGCGTCACGCTTCGCGGAGCTGGTGACGGTGCTGCGCGTCTTCGGGCTGGAGCCGCGCGTGGTGCGGTGGGTCCATCCGCGCGCGGACCGGCCCGCGAAGCTGGTGCTGCTGCACGCGGTGAAGGGCGGTCACCCGGAGCTGACCGTCCTGCCACCGTTGGTGGTGCACACCGAGGAGGAGCACGCCTTCACGGACGAGGTGCGCGCCATGGTGGTGTGAGGGCGGCCCGGTGTGGGCCGCCCTCGGTGCGTCCGTGCTACGGCGCCGTCTCGGTGGCCTGCCCCGGGGCGGTGGGCGCCGCGGGCGTGGCGGGGGCGGTCGGGAGCGATTCGACCGTCTCCGCCATGAACACGGAGGGAGCGTTGGCGAGCAGGCGCTCCAGCTCGGTGCTGGCCCGCTCCGCCAGGGCGTGCTTGTGGTGTTCGTAGCAGCGCCGGCGGTCATCCAACTGCTTGCTGTCCCAGACGGTGTTTGGCTCCACCGGCTCCAGGACGGAAACGCACAGGCCCAGCCAGTCCACCACGTGGGCCAGCTCGATGCGCGTCTCCTCGCGCGCCATCGTCAGCGCGTGGGAGGCGAACGGCTGGGCGAGGACGTCCACCATCCTGCGGCCGAGCACCTTGTCCGCGCGGGCGATGATGTGCAACTGGGGAAGGATGGCGGAGACCACGTCGCGGTCGGGCCAGGGATTCGTCCGGTGGGCGATGAAGCCTCGCTCGAACAGCGCGGCGGCCTCCGGAATCTTGCGCTGGCGCAGTCGCAGCAGTCCCTCCAGCAGGTCCGCTTCCACCGGCAGCGTCGCGCGCAGTGGCTCCAGGTACTTGAGGGCCGCGTCGTCGCCCTGGTTCGCGAGAGCGTGGGTGAGCGCGAGCTGCTCCCGGGGGCCACGAGGCTCCCAGGGCTCCTTCTGCCAGCGCGCGCGGATGGCGGGCAGTTGCTTGCGGTTGAAGGCGTCGATGGTCGGGGCAACGGCCTGCACGGGGGCGCTGAGCCGCTCCTCGTTCGAGAGCGGAATCCCGCTCCACGCGCGGTTGAGCGCCACCCGGTTCCAGTCCACCTGACCCCGGATGGCCGGGCGGCCCATGCCGAGCGTGTTCGCGACGTCCCGCAGCGTCTGGATGGAGAAGCCGGTGTTGCGTCCCAGGCTGCGCGCGAAGGCGAACTCCATGAACGACACGTCGTCCGTGTTGATGAACTCCTGGCTCTGCTCCGCCACCTTCGCGGTGAAGTCGGGGCCCGCCACGAAGCGCGCGAGCACGCCCTCCACCTCGTCCGTGCGCCAGGTGGAGCGCAGCGCGTCACGGTAGGGGACCTCGGCGATGCGGGCCCGCAGCTTGTCCACGTCGTGGACCAGGGGCTTGTGCGTCGCCACGAGTAGCAGGTCTCCGGAGTGGACCTGCCACGTCTCCACGGACTCGAACTCCGAGGCGAGCGTGGCGAAGGCGCTCTGCACGGTGAGCGCGTCCACCTCGTAGGCCTGCAGCCACTGCACGAAGATGCCGTCATCGGCCAGCCGCTGCTTCACGGCTTGGTAGAAGTCTCGCGTGAAGAGGCTGGCGATGCCCGCGCGGTACGGATTGGAGGGCTCGGAGAAGATGATGTCGTAGCGCTGTCGCGTGGTCAGCAGCACCTCGCGTGCGTCGGCGACGAAGGTGTGGACCTTCGGGTTGTCCATCACGTTCTGGTTGACGGCCGAGCACTGCCGGGCGACTTCGAGGATGGCGGATTCGATCTCCACCACGTCCACCCGCTCCATGCTTGGAACGGCGCCCAACCAGCCCGCCGTGCTGCCCGTGCCCAGGCCGATGACGAGCGAGTTCCGGGGGGCCTCATGGAGCAGCGCGCCGAGCAGGCCGCTCATCACCTGGGTCGGCGCGTCGCCGATGGTGTTGCCGTCCGTCTTGCCGTTGACGATGAAGGACAGGCCGACGCTCGAGTTGAGCGCGACGCTGCTCTCCACGCCGTCCTTCTCCCAGACCATGCCGCGTGCCCGGTTCCGCTCCCATGCCTCGATGTGGTTGATGCTCGACTGGTTGAGCATGTCGCGTCCGGCGCCCACGCCGCCGTGTCGCCACACCGCCGAGGGGCCCTGGGCCGACAGCAGCACCAGCGCGAGCGCTCCGACGGAGGCCGGCACGAACAGCGCGGACACCCGCTGCTCCACCTTCAGCGACAGGGCGGCCGACGCGAGCCCCAGCACGGCGAGCAGCCCGGCGACGAGCTGCCAGGTGACGGGCGCCGTCATCAGCGGAATCACCCCGAAGCCACCCGCCAGCGAGCCCACGATGGAGCCCACCGTGTTCCAGGCGTAGATCTGCCCCACCTGCTTGCCCACGTCCTTGCTGCCCTTGCCCACGAGCGCCAGCAGCAGCGGGAACTGGACGCCGGAGATGAACGCGGCGGGCAGGATGACCACCGAGGCCACCAGGGCCCAGGCCAGCATCATCCCGCCGAAGCCGACTCCGCCCAGCGGGCGCAGCAGCGCGGCGAAGACGGCGAGCCGGTCTCCGAGCGCGAAGGGCAGGGCGATGAACGCGGCCTCCGCGGCGCACGTCAGGGCGAAGCCCGACAGTGTGGCCGGCCGGTGGCGGAAGAAGAAAGAATAGGCCGCGCCACCCAGGCCGATGCCCAGCAGCGCCATGGCGAGGATGAGGCCGAAGGTGAAGGTGCTGCCGCCCAGGATGGGGCCCAGCATCCGGTACCACACCAGCTCCATCAGCAGGAACGCGAAGCCCACGAGCAGCGCCGCCACCAGGGCGAAGCGGGACGTGGGCGTGGCCTGGGCAGGCGGCGCCGCGAGCGGAGCGGTGGTTTCCTGCGCCACGGCGGAGGACTCGGAAGCGGCCTGGGGCTTCGCCGTCGCGGCCTCTGGCTCCATGGAGCGGCTCACGCTGCGCGCGCAGATGGCGACGGCCGCGTTGAGGAGGCAGGCGATCCACAGCGTGGTGCGGTTGCCGTACACCTCCAGCATGAAGAAGGTGGACAGCGTCGCGCCGGTGACGGCGCCCAGCGTGTTGACGCCGTAGAGGATGGCGAGGTGTCGACGCGCGGGGTCCTCATCCGACTGCACCGCGCGCGCGGCGGCCGGCAGCGTGCCGCCCATCAGCACCGTCGG
The DNA here is from genome assembly GCF_006518215.1 of Myxococcus sp. AB025B. Taxonomy (NCBI): domain Bacteria; kingdom Pseudomonadati; phylum Myxococcota; class Myxococcia; order Myxococcales; family Myxococcaceae; genus Myxococcus; species Myxococcus sp. AB025B. The sequence goes on along the minus strand of NZ_SRLW01000258.1, from coordinate 4,015 downwards.
CACGGCGAGCACGAGCGTGGAGAGCACCAGCCGCGCCACGCTGCCGCCGAAGAGCCCCAGGCTGGGCGTGCCGCCGACGCCGATGTAGGCCGCGCGCGCCAGCTCCACCAGGAACGGGCTCAGGCCCGCGCTGGCCGCGATGAGCAGCTCCAGGTTGGCGTAGTAGTTCAGCGGGCGTGGGTTCCGGTCCGCGCGCGCGCCGAGGAGCACACCGCCCAGTCCCAGCCCCGCCATGAAGATGGCCAGCACGGCCGCCGACGCCGCGGTGCTGGCGCCGAAGATGAGACGGAACTCCCGCAGCCACACCGTCTGGTAGACAAGGGCGCAGAGCCCCGAGCCGAACAGCAACGGGGCGACCCTCGACACACGTGAAATCATCAATCGGTTCTCTCGTCGGGGGACTGTCTCGAGGGGGGTGAGACAGGCCTTACGGCGCGAGAGTGTCGCAGAGATCCACGCGCCTTGGCCATGGCGCTCGGTCCTCCGGACGCTCGGAGAGCATGCGCCCGCCGGGCGTCCGGCCGTGGATCAGGGCGCTGGGGCCTGCTCGACCCCCACCTTGGCCTCGCCCTCGGTGGGCGCAGTGGCCTCGGCGGCGCGGCGCTCCTCCTTGCAGAAGGCCAGCCGCTCCTGGATGACGGCCAGGGGGACGGCCATCTCCAGGGTGAAGGAGTTGCCATCCGGCTTCACCTTGGCGAAGTCGAGCAGCTGGGCCAGATCCTTGTCCTCGCCCGCCTGGGCCTTGATGCGCGCCAGGGACAGCGCAGCGCCCAGGGACTTGCCCAGGTCCGTCACGTCGTCCGCGTTGGCGCCCTGGATCTCCGCCACCAGCGCCACGTCCGAGCTGGCGTCCAGGTGCAGTTCCACGTTCTGGGCCACGTCACGCAGCCGCTGCGCGAGCGCCGCCTGCTCCTTCGGCAGCAGCCGGGCGATGTGCTCCACCGACAGCACGCCGTACATCTCGCCGTACGTGCTGTTCTCGGAGATGGCGGGCGGCTCGTCCGGCCCACGCCCCTCGACGCGGTCGATGGCGGCCTTCACCTCGTCGGGGGACCTGCCCATGACGAGCAGCTGGTTGTTCCACGTCCCGATGGAGGGCCCACCCCGTCGCGTGACGGTGGTGCCGTCCTTCAGCGTGTCGGTGGACTCGCCCGGCTCGTACACGCGCGCGCCCTGGCCGTAGTCCGCGGACACGCGGTCGCCCAACAGCTCCTGGTAGCGCGCGTTGCTGAAGTTGCCCGACAGCATCATCCCCTCGTCGGTGATGACCAGCCGGTCCAGGTCCTGGAGCGGATCCACGCCGCTCTTCTGGCGGAACTGCTCCAACTGCTTGCCGCCGTCGCGCATCATGCAGTCCAGCAGCAGCGCGCCGATGGGCGAGTGCCTCAGCGCGTTGGCCTCGATGACCACCGCCGTCTTGCCCGGACCCCGGGGCAGCGCCGCGAGCAGTGGATCCCTCGGCTTCGCGGGCACCGCGGCCTGCTCGCCCGCGTCCGGCGCGACGGGCGTCGGCTGCGTCCTGCGCCGCTCCGCGCGCTCCCGCTCCGGCGCGCGCATCCGCCGGGGGAACTCCACCTTGGGCTCCTCGGTCTCGGTCTTGTCGCCCTGACCCAGGAACATCAACACCGCCGCGGCCACGAACAGCAGCGCCGCCATCGCCAACCACGCCCCTCGCTTCTGGCGCCTCTGCATCTCAGTAGTCCTTTCCCTCGAACCGCCAGAATCCCACCACCAGCGCCGCCATCCCGAAGACGAAGACGCCCAGCAGCAGCGTCCCCAGCGAGCTCACCTCCAGGGGCAGCGACGCGGCCAGGTCCCCCGCGGCCTCGGCCAGCGCGGACAGCCGGGGGAGCAGCAGCGTCACCCCCAGGAACGCGTCGCGGCTCAGCCCCTCCTCGAAGAACCGGGCGATCTGCTGCCGGTTGCCCGCGATGATGCCGCCCACCATGAAGGCGAAGCCCGACGCCGCGCACAGCGCCGCGCTGCGCACCAGCGTCGCCGTGGTCAACATCACCGCGTACACCGCCGCGAAGCCCACGCACGCCATCAGCCCCGCGACGAGCGGCCCCACCGTCCAGTACCCCGCCTTCACCCCGAAGATGAGCACCAGCCCGGTGGTGCCATACAGTGTCCCGCCCAGCGCCAGCGTCATCACCCCCAGGAACGTCCCCGCGAGCAGGTGCCAGCGCTGGATGGGCAGCGCGAGCAGGTGCTCGATGCGCCCCGGCGACATCAGGCTGGGCGCGAAGTCCGAGCACGCGACGATGCCGAACAGGATGCCGCCGTAGAACACGATGAACGCCGCCGCCTGGTACACCGGCCGCAACGCCACGTCGACGGACTGGATGTTCGCGCGGATGTCCTGACCGAACAGCCGCGACGCCGCCAGCGCCCCGTCGATGACCTCCAGCCTCAGGCTCAGCGCCACCACCGCCAGCACCAGGGTGATGCCCACCATGAAGGCGAGGATGAACTTGCGCGACACCGCCTCGCGCAGCACGTAACCCGCGATTCCCACCACCGGCCTCATGCCGCCACCTCCGCCCGCCCCGCGCCGGCGCCCATCGTCCCCAGCAGCACCGACTCCAGATCCATCCCGTCCCGCCGCAGCTCGACCAGCAACGCCCCGGTGGCCCGCGCCCGGTCCAGCGCGCCGTTGAGCGCCGCCGGGTCCTCGGCCTCCACGTGGTACACGCCGTCCGCCCGCGCCTGGGTGAAGCCCGCGACGGCCAGCGCCTCGGCGCTCGTGCCCGGCGCGAAGCGCACCACCCACCGCGAGCCGCCGCGCACCAGCTCCTCCAGCCGCCCCTCGCGCACCACGCGGCCGTCCGCGAGGATGGCCACGCGATCGCACACGCGCTCCGTCTCCGCCAAGAGGTGCGAGTTCAGGAAGAGCGTCGTGCCGCGCCGGACCTCCTCCTGGAGGATGCGCCGCACCTCCATGCGCCCCATCGGGTCGATGCCGTCCGTGGGCTCGTCCAGGATGAGCAGCTCCGGCTCCCCCACGAGCGCCGCCGCCAGCCCCAAGCGCTGACGCATGCCCTTGGAGTACCCACCAATCTTCCGGCCCACGGCGTCCGAGAGGCCCACGCGCTCGAGCAGCTTCAGGTGTCCCGGCGCGTCCGGCTTCAGGCCCTTGAGCTGGCGCACCGTCGCGAGGAACGCGGTGGGCGTCCACGAGCCGGGCAGGTGCAGGCGCTCGGGCAGGTAGCCGATGCGCGCGCGGATGCGGGCATCCTCGGGCGTGCCGCCCAGGACGCGCACGGTGCCCTCGGTGGGCTGGACGATGCCGAGCAGGCTCTTGATGAACGTCGTCTTCCCCGCGCCGTTGGGGCCGATGAGCCCGAAGGCACTTCCTTGGGGCACCGACAGGTCCATGCCCCGCAGGGCGATGTTCCCCGTCCTGCGGAAGGCGCGCTGGTACGTCTTGCGCAGGTTCCTCACTTCGATGGCGGGCGTCTGGGATGTCACGGTCGAAACTGTAGACGAGCCGGCCGTGCGGCGATTGCCTGTGTCGGTCCTCCGGGGGAGGGGCGTGCGGCCGTGCACCCGCTTCGAATCCCCGCGACCTCGTTTTCGCGGCCCTGGGAAATCGGTTTCGCACGCCCGAGGTCGTTGCCGCGCCGCGACACCTCGTCGTTTCGCCCCCTTGCGATGTGGCCCCTGGCTGGTCCGTCCCGTGCAATCCCCGCCGGCACACCCCAAGGCAGGAGGAAGTGGATGACGTACGCGGAACGCGTCGAGCAGCAGCGTGAAGAGGCCCGTCGGGAGCTGGCGGCCGCCGAGCAGGAGCTGGCGTCCGGCGGGGAGGCGGCGCGCGTGCGCTACGCCCGGGCGCTGCACGAGGCGGACCTCGCGGAGGCTCGCGCCCAGCGCCACGCCCGGGAAGGCCGGCGGCATCAGCACAGCTGGAGGCTCGTCGCAGGGTGAGCGGGCGGGCGCCCGGACGGAAACGATGAACGCATGGGCGCGCCGGTTTATACCGGCGAGCACCATGGCCCATCCCGTCCACCGC
>NZ_SRLW01000257.1:0-14299 GCF_006518215.1 Myxococcus sp. AB025B | reverse complement strand
CGCCCGGGAGCTGGGGGCCGAGTGGGCGGGGGGCTCGGAGGTCATTCCACCCGAGCCGCTGGACGCGGCCATCCTCTTCGCGCCCTCGGGGAGCCTGGTGCCGGCTGCGCTGCGCGCCGTGGACAAGGGCGGCGTGGTGGTGTGCGGCGGCATCCACATGAGCGACATCCCCACGTTCCCCTATGCGTGGCTCTGGGAGGAGCGCGTGGTGCGCTCGGTGGCCAACCTGACGCGGGCGGACGCGGTGGAGTTCCTGGCGCTGGCCCCCCGCGTGCCGGTGCACACGCGGGTGCAGGTGTTCCCCCTGGCGGCGGCGAACGAGGCGCTCCTCGCGCTGCGCGAGGGACGGGTCCACGGCGCGGCCGTGCTGGAGGTTCGCGGGTAGGTGGGGCCATCCGCCCCGCAGGCTCTGCGCGCTGTCCCATTCCTCCGCAAAGCCTGCGGCCCGTGCCGCGCGAACCCCTGACATTCCGCGGGGTTGGTGCTGGCAGGGGGGATGCAATGAGAAGGGGTGCAACCCGAGCCCCGCACGAGCGGGGACAGCACCCGAGGTCGACGATGAAGCGAGCGTTGCAGATCACCTACCGGGGCATGGCGACGAGCGAGGCACTGAACGAGCACATCCGCGACCACGCGGAGAAGCTGGAGCAGTTCTTCGACGGCATCGTCGGATGCCATGTGGTGGTGGACGAGCCGCATCGACACAAGCACCAGGGAAACCACTTCCGGGTGCGTGTGGACCTGCATGTGCCCGGCAAGGACCTGGTCGCCGCCAGGGACCCCGACGAGCACGCCGCGCACGAGGACCCGTACCAGGCCGTGACGGACGCGTTCGAGGCCGTGCGCCGACAGCTCCAGCACTACACCGGAGCGCTGCACGCGCATCACCGCCACGGTTGAGCGCGGTGTGGGTCGGAGAGGGTCCGCGTGAGGGGCCCTCTCCGGGGGCTCATGCCGCCGCGCGCACCATGCCCAGCACCACCACGAAGTGCAGCGCCGCGCCGACGAGCGTCAGCGCGTGGAACACCTCGTGGTAGCCGAAGACGCCGGGCCGGGGGTTGGGGCGCTTGAAGGCATACGCGAGCGCGCCCAGCGTGTAAGCCAGGCCTCCGGCGAGGATGAGCAGCGTGGCGCCGAGTCCCACCGCGCGGAAGACGTCGCCGAAGTACGGCATCATCGTCCACCCGACGCCGACGGCCAGCGCCGCCGTCACCCACTTGGGCGCGTTCACCCAGAACATCGACTGGAGGATGCCCAGCAGCGCGCCCGCGTACAGCCACGGCATCAGGCGGTTGCCCACCTCGGGCGGCAGGCCCAGCAGCATCACCGGCGTGTACGTGCCCGCGATGAGCAGGAAGATGGCGGCGTGGTCCGCCCGGCGCATCCAGGTGCGCCCGCGCGGCGACCAGTTCACCCGGTGATACGTGGCGCTGATGGTGAACAGGGAGACCAGGCTCACCACGTACGCGCCCGCGGCCACGGCCGTGCGCCACGTGGGCGCCATGGCCACCAGGACGACTCCCGCGCCCACCGCGAACGTCGCCGCCCACTGGTGCAGCACGCCGCGCAGCTTCGGTTTCTCCCCGGCGAGTACCGCCGCGGTCATGGCGCCTCCCCGCCGGAAGCGCTACCCATCCAGACGGAAGCATCCATGACGACGGCCCTCTTGGTTCGTCCCTACCGCATGGTAGGTTCCGGTTGGGTAGGTTACTGGTGAGTAGGTTCGAGGTCAACGTGAAGAAGAAGCAACGGCTCACGGGCGCCGAGCGCCGGGTCCAGTTGATGGAGATTGGCCGGGAGGTCTTCGCGGCGAAGGGCTACGAGCCCACCTCCATCGAGGAGGTCGCGCAGCGGGCGGGCGTGTCCAAGCCCATCGTCTACGAGCACTTCGGCGCGAAGGAGGGGCTCTATGCGGCCATCATGGAGCGGGAGATGGACGACCTGGTGGCGCGCGTGTCGTCGAGCATCACGGAGGGCTCGCCGCGCCGGCGCTTCGAGGGCGCGGTGCTCGCGTTCATGGCGTACGTGAAGGACGAGCCCGCGGGCTTCGCGGTGCTGACGCGGGATTCACCCCTGGCGACGGCGCGGCGCGGCCTGACGCGCGTCATCGACGACCTGGCCCACCGCGTGGGGGATGTGTTCCGCAGCGAGTTCGAGCGCGCCGGATACCCATCGAAGGTCGCGCCCATCTACGCCAACGCGCTCGTCGGGATGGTGACGCAGGTGGGGCACTGGTGGGCCGCCGAGGGGAAGTCGTTCTCCACCGAGAGCGTGGCCCGTCACGTGGCGGCGCTCGGCTGGATGGGGCTGCGGCACCTGCCCAAGGCCCCGTCGCTGCCCGCGCGCGAGCAGGGCGTGGACGGCAAGCCCTCGAAGACGAAGTCCGCGCGAAGTGCTCCGCGCGCGAAGTCCCCGGGACGGTGAGGCGCGAGGGCGCGAGCACCTTCGGCGCTCGGGTCGGAGCGCGCGCGGTCGCCTGTCCAGCGCGCGCGTTCGACGCCGTGGCGTGTCTGCCGGGCTCGCTCGACTGGGCGGATGTGCCCGCGTGCGCGCTGGCCCGCAGGGTGCGTTCCCTCGGAGCGCCGAGGCGCCGGAGCCGTGTGCGGGACGTCCGCCGGATGACGCCTGTCGCCTCCCCCGCGGGTGTGGGTGCTCGCCATCTAGCGCTCGTGTGCAGGGGGCCAGTGAGTGGCGAACAGTCCTGCGCATCCGCGGACGCGCGCGTGGACCGCTCGTTATCCTCGACGTCTGCCCGCCATGAATGCTCCGCGGCTCCAGGTCCTGGTGGTGGATGACGAGGCGCCCGTCCTCGCCACCACCGCCGCCGTGCTCTCCGAGGACTTCGACGTCCAGACCGCGCGCGACGCGTTCGCCGCGCGCCGGCTGCTCGCGCGTCATCCGTTCGACGTCCTCTGCACGGACCTCCACATGCCCGGGCCCAGCGGCATCCAGTTGTTGCGCCAGTCGGTCATCCGGGACCCCTTCCTCGCCGGGGTGCTCGTGACGGGCTCGCGCGAGTACCTCGACTGGCGAGACAGGCTGGACACGCAGGGCCTCTTCTATCTGGTGCTCAAGCCCTATCAGCCCTCGGACCTCATCGGGATGATCCGCCGCGCCGCCGAGTCCGCCCGCCTCAAGCGGGAGATGAGCCAGCTCTCGCTCGGCCTGGCCGAACACAAGTGGGGGCCTCGATGAGCCCTCCCTCCGGTCCGCCGGGGGAAGCTCACGACGAGGCCCCCTCGACACACGGCGCTCGCAGCCGGACCTCGCGCCCTCGTGCCGACATCCCCTCACCCCGGGCCGTTCCCCACGAGTCCGCCACCACCCTGGCGCACGACGCACGGCGCCGTGTGTTCCCAGGGCCGCTGCTTCCAGGGGAGCGAGCAGGCACGCGGGTTTGCAGTCATCACTTCCGGACATTCCTTGGCCTATGATGCGAACGGTCTACGGCCCCGTACCGGAGGAACCGCCCGCGGCCCGGGCCACGAACACCCCATGAAGCCCACGGAGGATGTCAGCGGCCCCACGGTGGCTCTGAAGGAACGCGCCGTCCTGCTGTTCCACGAGCACCTGGGCGCCGTGCGCCGTCGCACGGACCGGCTGTTCGCGGGGTTGATGCTCGCGCAGTGGGCCGTGGGGGTCCTGGTGGCCCTCTTCGTGTCGCCCTATGGCTGGTCCGGCGAGGACCGCGCGCTGCATGCACACGTGTACGCGGTGCTCTTCCTGGGCGCGGCGCTCACCGTGTTCCCCATCGCGCTGGCGCACTGGCGGCCCGGGGCCACCTCCACCCGGCACGGCGTGGCGCTGGCGCAGGTGCTGTGGTCCTCGCTGCTCATCCACCTGACGGGTGGGCGCATCGAGACGCACTTCCACATCTTCGTCTCGCTCGCCTTCCTCTCGCTGTACCGCGACCCGTGGGTGCTGCTCACGGCGACGTGCGCCACCGTGGCGGACCACGTCATCCGGGGGCTGCTCTGGCCGGAGTCGGTGTACGGCCTGCCCAATCCGGAGTGGTGGCGCTTCCTGGAGCACGCGCTGTGGGTGGGCTGCCTGGACCTGGTGCTGCTGCACGCGGGGAGGGTGATGCGGCGGGAGATGCGCGAGGTGGCGGTGCGGCGCGCGGAGCTGGAGCTGGCGCGCGAGCGCGAGGAGGAGAAGTCCGCCGAGCTGGACCGCGCGCTGCGCGAGCTCAGCGGCTTCCAGGAGCACCTCATCCGCGTGGAGAAGCTGGCCGCGGTGGGTCAACTCGCCGCCAGCGTGGGTCATGAGCTCCGCAACCCCCTGGCCGCCGTGCGCAACGCGCACGCCTACCTCTCCCGACGGTTGAGCCGGGATGCGATTGGGGCCGCGGATGACCCACGCGTGCCCCAGTTCCTGGGCGTGATGGAGCGCGAGCTGGGGGCGTGCGCGAAGATCATCTCCGACCTGCTCGACTTCGCGCGCGAGCGTCCCCCCGCGCTGCAGCCGTGTCCTTTACGACCTCTGGTGGACGAGGCCATCGGCGTGGTTCCCTCCCGGGAGGGAGTTCGCATCGTGAACGATGTCCCGGAGTCATTGCCCGTGCCCAGCCTGGACAAGGAACAATTCCGTCAGGTGCTGGTGAATCTGGTGCAGAACGCGGTGGAGGCCATGCCTCAGGGAAGGACGGGACAGGTTTCAGTGCTGGCGGAAGGTGGAGACGCGGGGCCCTGGGCCATTCGCGTGGTAGATGACGGGACGGGCATCCCACCGGATGTGCTGCCCAAGATTTTCGAACCGCTGTTCACAACCAAGACGCGCGGCACCGGCTTGGGGCTGGCCATTGTGGCCAACATGGTGCAACGTCACGGAGGCACAATCTCTGTGCGAAGCGAAGCCGGCCGGGGTAGTGAATTCCATATTCATCTCCCGGCAACCGCGGCGGCGCAGGCCGCATGATGGAGGACGTGGCTTTGGGCCCCGCTCGCATCCTTTTGGTCGACGACGAGGAGGGGCTGCGCATCACGCTCGCGGCGAACCTGGAGTTGGAGGGCCACACCGTTCTGGAGGCCTCCAACGGCGAGGAAGCGCTGCGCCTGCTGGGTGAGCACCCGGTGGACGTGGTGCTCAGCGACATGCGCATGCCGGGCTTGCACGGGGTGGACCTGCTCCGCCGCATCAAACAGGCGCGACCGGACATGCCCGTGGTGTTGATGACGGCCTTCACGGCGGAGGAGCTGGTGGAGGACGCGCTCGCGGAGGGCGCGTTCACCGTGCTGCCCAAGCCCTTCGACGTGGCGCACGCGCTGGACACCATCCTGCGCGCGGCGCGGGCGCCGCAGGTGTTGGTGGTGGACGACACGGAGCCGGTGGCGCGCGCCATGGTGCGCGCGCTGAGCACCGTGGGGCTGCGCGCGCGGGCCGTGTACAGCGGCGAGGAAGCGCTGACGTGGCTGCGCTCGGGCGACTTCGACGTGTGCGTGTTGGATTTGGTGATGCCGGAGATGAGCGGGCCGGAGCTGGTGGCCAAGGTGAAGGCGGCGGACCTGTCGGTGGCGGTCATCGCCATGTCGGGCCACGTGGTGCCGGAGCTGCTCCGGAAGGTGGCGGCGCAGGGGGCGGTGGTGTGCATGACCAAGCCCGTGCCGCTGCGGGAGCTGGTGCAAGCGATTGCCCGGGTGAGGGGTCAGCCGAGGGCGCAGGGGCCTGCGGGGCCCCAGGGCGCGAGGAATTGACGGATGGGCGCGCGCGCAGACCTCCAGGCTCGGGAGCGGGCCGCGGTGGCGGACGTCGTGGCCTCCACGTTGCGGCATGACCTGCGCAACAAGCTGGCCAGCGTCCGCAATGCCTCGTTCTACCTGATGCGGAAGATGCAGAAGACGGACGCCTGGGGCGCGGATGCCCGGGTGGAGGCCTTCTTCCAGCTCATCGACAAGGAGCTGGCGGCCGCGGAGGAGGTGCTCACGCGCCGCGCGCCGGTGTCGAGCAGCGACCGGCCGCTGTGTCACGCCAGCGAGGCCGCCGAGCGCGGGCTGGCGGAGGCGCGGGTGCCCGAGCACGTGCGGGTGGTGCGCGAGCTCAAGGCGCGCGACACGGTGCCGCTGGACGTGGAGGACCTGGCGCTGCTGGTGCGCTGTCTGGTGGACAACGCCGTGGAGGCGATGCCGCGCGGCGGGATGCTCACGCTGCGGACCTGGGACGTTGAGGAGGGTGAGGGCGGCGTGGGGATTCGCGTGGAGGACTCGGGAGAGGGGCTGACGGCGGAGGCGTATTCGCGTGCCTTCGAACCTTTCTATTCCACGCGCCCGGGACACGCGGGGCTGGGGTTGAACATCGTGCAGCGGTTGGTGCTTCGCCAGGGTGGGAAGGTGACGCTGGATGGGGGGCCCTCCGGGGGGACCCACGTCGAGGTCGTCTTTCCCCATCGCCCGGAGGCGCGCGGCCGGACGCGGCTGGGGCAGGATGAGATACGGGGGAGCAAGTGATGGAGACGAGTTGGACCTTCGGGCGATGCCTGCTGCTGGTGGAAGATGACCCGTCCAACCGGATGACGCTCGCGGCGCTGCTGGAGGAGGCGGGGTTCGCGGTCGTCACGGCGGGCTCCTATTCGGAAGCGGAGCGGTGGCTCAACCAGCCGCGGCCCATCGACGCGGTGCTGCTGGACCAGAGTCTGGGGGACGGCTTCGGGACGGGGCTGATTCCGCTGGTGCGTCACCACATGCCGGGCGCGAAGGTGGTGTTCGTCACCGGCGCGGACAGCCCCATCGACATGCCGGTGGACGCGGTGTTCCGCAAGGGCGACCACTTCGACAACCTGCTGGCCTTCCTCTTCAAGCTGTTGCCGCAGCGGCCGCTGGGGATGTCGTCGTCGTCGGGCCCGCGTCGTCCGTGAAGCGGGAGTCGCCGGCCTTCGGGCGGGCTGCCTCGGCGTCAGGGTGCTCCGCCGTGTGACAGGGTGTGAGCGGCTCGCTGGAGTGTGATGTCGGTGTGCAGGCGTGGCACGTCGCCGTGTTCGTGCGCGAGCGGTGATACAGCGGACAGCGAGCGCGTGCCCGGGCGGTGAAGCGTCATGCGTCGGACAGACGCGCTGGCGTGCGCCGGACCCATCCCTACGTTGCGAGCCCTGGCGCGAGACGGGTCGCGCGGTCGAGGGGAGGGGTGTGTGGGCGAGCTTCTGACTGGAGGCGAGGAACGGTTCCGCGCGCGGGACCTGGGGGCTCCGGAGACGGAGGGCCTGGGGCCCGAGGATGCGAACGACGCGCTGAACGTGATGGAGGCGCTGGAGGGAGACCTCGACGCGTACCTGGACCGTGAGCTCACGGTGGGTGAGCTGGCGGATGCGCCGTCGTCGCGCGAGGTGACGGAGGGCATGCGCGCGCTGCTGGAACTGGCCGAGGAGGAGACGCGGTGGCTGGCGGACCTGCCCGCGCCCTCGTGCTCCGATGGGGCGCCGGAGGCCGTGGCCACGCCGGAGTCGGTGCCCGTGGTGATTCCCGAGTGGATGCGCGCGAACCCCCAGGTGCCCGTCGCGGACCCCGTGCGGATGGCGTGGTCGTACTCGAAGGAGGCGCCGCGGGCCGTGCGCGCGGCGGGGACTTCGGAGGCTCCGCTCAATCTGCAGGAGCGACCGTGGGGGATTCCCCTGGTGCCGCCCTCCGCGTTGGAGGGGAGTGACGCCGAGGGCGCGCGCAGTGATTGGGATGGCGCCATCGCGCCGGTGATGTCGAACCCGTGGAGCGCGACGAGTGGTGCCGTGGCGCACGGGCGTGGCGCGCAGGCGTCGCGTCGGAGCCGTGATGTGGTCTCGGGTGTCCTGCTCGGTGTCGCGGGCGTGGGCGTCGTCGCGGCGGGGATGCTCGTGGTCGCGAGCGTGCGCATCTGGGAGCAGGGCTCGAGCGCGTCGGTTCCGTACGAGCGAGCGGGCGCGATGGGGAGCGTCGCTGGCGCGTCCGTGAACATGGCGGGTTCACCGGTGCACGCGTCGGGTGCATACGCCGGGGGCGCCTCGGGTACGTCCGTGAACGTGGAGGGCTCGCAGGTGGGGAGCCTCACGGGTGTCTCGACGCAGGCCTCGGGCTCGTACGTCGGAGGCGCTGCGGGTACGTCACCGAGCGTGGCAGGTTCGCAGGTGGGGAGTCTCGCAGGTGTCTCGACGCAGGCCTCGGGCTCGTACGTCGGCGGCGCTGTGGGTGTGTCACCGAACGCGGCAGGTTCGCAGGTGGGGAGTCTCGCAGGTGTCTCGACGCAGGCCTCGGGCTCGTACGTCGGAGGCGCTGTGGGTACGTCACCGAGCGTGGCGGGTGCGCAGGTGGGAGTCCTCGCGGGCGCATCGATGCTCGCTTCGGGTTCGTATGTCGGGAGCGCTGCGGGTGCGTCACCGAACGTGGCGGGTGCGCAGGTGGGGGGTGTGATCCCCGGTGTGTCCACCTGGACGGGCATCGGCTCGACGGGCCCCATCGGTGTTCTGCGTCCCGTGCCCTCCGAGGCGTGGTCCCTCGGCGGTGTCCCGGGCGTCTCCGCGGGCGCCGCCCTGCCGGGTCTCGCGAGCGTCGGCACGCAGGGCGCGAGCGTGGACACGAACGCGCGTCCCACGTCGAGCACGGGCCCCAGCAACGCGGACCTCATGGCCCGTCGTGACACGCAGGCGGTGAAGAACGGCGAGCGTCGCTCCCGCGTGGAGCCACCCTCGCCCCTGCCCACCGCGAAGCCCGCGGCCCCTGCTGTCGCCGCCGTGGCGACCGCAGCCGTGCAGGAGATGACCTTCGACGAGCCCGACACCCGCAACGACGCCGACACGGCGCCCGCCGACACCGGGGATGACTCGGACGCCGCCAACGAGCCGGAGTCCGAGCTGGACGAGGAGTTCGCGCGCGAGCTGGGCTTCACGGAAGAGGCCGACGCCCAGGCCGAGGAGGACACCGCGCCGACCCGCACGGTGTACGTGCCTCCGGCGCTCGAGGCGAAGCAGCACCTGACGCCGGAGGACGTGAAGCAGGTGGTGCTGGCGAATCAGCCCGCCATCACCGCGTGTCTGCGCCAGCACGCGGCGGACACCTCCGCGGAGAAGAGCGGCCGCTTCGTGATGCGCTGGTCCGTGCAGCCCGGCGGCGAGACGACGAACGTCGCCATGGACACGCAGGCCCTGCGCGCCACGCCGCTCGCCGGTTGCATCGAGGGCGTGGTGCGCACCTGGAAGTTCCCCGTGCACGCCGTCCGCATGCAGGAGCCCATCCGCTTCCCGTTCGTCTTCTAGTCCGCGCGTCGACGAGGGGCGGGGCCGTGCTTCAGGCCTCGCCCGTCTCGTGTCCGAAGACCTCGCCGGGGTTCGGCGCGGCGGGGCCTTCCGGCGCCTGCTTGACCAGCGGCGCGCGCCACCGGCCGGAGAAGTAGTAGGCCATGCTCACGGCCAGCGACACCGCGAAGCTCAGCGCCATCGCCAGCCACACGCCCGTCACGCTGTTCATGCGGTGTGACAGCCAGTAGGCCACCGGCACCCGCACCACCCAGAGGCTCACCAGCGAGAACACCGTCGTCACGAACGTGCGCCCCGCACCGTTGATGATGCCGTTGCTCACGAAGATGAGCGCGAACAGCACGTAGGTCGTCCCGACGATGTGCAGGTAGGAGACGCCCGGCGCGATGACCGCCGGGTCCGAGATGAAGATGCGCAAGAGCGCTTCCGGGAACGACACCGCCACCAGCGAGATGAGCAGGGTGATGCCGCCGCTGAACAGGCAGCCCCACTTGAAGATCTCCTGCACGCGCTCATACCGCCCCGCGCCCAGGTTCTGTCCCGCCAGTGTGGACACGGCCATGCCGAACGTCATCGCCGGCATGAACGCAATCTGGTCGATGCGCGACGCCGCGCCGAAGGCCGCCGTGGCCACCTCGCCGAAGCTGTTGACGATGCCCGTCACGAACACCATGCCGATGGACACCAGCGACTGCTGCACCGCCGCCGGCACGCCGATGCGCAGCGTCTTCAACGTGGTGGGGCCCAGGTGGCCCAGCCGGGGCATGCGCGGCGCGACGGGCACGTCCTTCTTGCGCAGGTAGATGATGAGCGCGGTGAGCGCGAGCAACTGCGAGACGACCGTGGCCCACGCCGTGCCGTTCAGCCCCAGCTTGGGCAATCCCATCCAACCGAAAATCAGGATGGGGTCCAGCACCGTGGTCAGCAGCAGCGAGGCCGCCTGGAAGTACAGCGGCGTCTTCGAGTCCCCCACGCCCTGCAGCAGGCTGCGCGTCAGGAACAGGCCGAAGCCCAGCGGCATGGAGAGCAGGAAGATGCGCAGGTAGCTGACCGACTCCGCGTGGATCTCCAGCGGCGTGGCCATCAACGTGAGGATGGTCGGCGCCAGCCACTCGCCCAGCAGCGTGAGCACCAGGCCCAGCGCGTAGATGAGCAGCGTGGAGCTGTCCACCACGCGGCGCAGCTCGTCCATCCTCTTGGCGCCGTAGCTCTGCGACACCAGGATGCTCGTCGCCATGGTGAGGCCCATGCCGATGGAGAACAGGACGAAGACGACGGGGAAGCTCACCGTCACCGCCGCCAGCGCCTCGGTGCCCAGGAAGCGGCCCACCCAGATGGCGTTGACGAAGCTGTAGGCCGTCTGCAGGAAGCTCCCCACCAGCATGGGGATGGAGAAGGCGACGATGTGACGGGGGATGCTGCCGGTGGTCAGGTCGCGACCGAATGACGGTTTCATGAGCCGAAGCTCTCGTTCAGGGGGTCCATCGAAAGTCCCTCAGGAGCGGCCCTCACCCGAGCATGGGCCATGAAAGGAACTCGCCAGGAGCCTGAGCGGGCCATGCGATTCCAGCGGAGGGTGACGTCGTCTTTCCGGGTCTGGGCGTCCCTCGACACCCATGAGGCAGCTTACGGAGCCCCCCTGTCGTCGCAAGGTCTTTCGTGGGCGCGCCAGGGAGCCTGTCAGGCGAGCATGTGTGCGGCGCGCGGCGCGTGTTGGCCTTAATGTTTCGAAATGTCGCGCAAGCCACCCCCACCCGAGGCCCCGCCCGGCGCTCCCGCGACGGAGCTGCACGTCTGTCATAACTGCATGGTGCGCCTGGACTCGAGCCTGGGCGGCGTGGACCTGCCGCGCCGCATCCGCGAGGCCGTGGCCGCGCGAGGCCTGGGTCCGACGACGCGCGTGTTCTCCTCGGGATGTCTGGGCGAGTGCCCGCTCGGCCTCGTCACCGTGCTGGTGCTGCCTCCCAGCGGCACGGGCTCGAGCCTCCAGCTCATCGACGCGGCGAAGGACGGCGAGGACCTGGCCGAGCGCCTCGCGAACCCACCGCCGCCAGCTGGGCCGCCTTGAGCAGCGCCTCCACCATGGGCACGCAGCTCGCCTCGCCCTTGCCCGCAATCGCATAGGCGGTGCCGTGGTCCGGCGACGTGCGCGGCACCGGCAGCCCCAGCGTCACGTTGACGGTGCGCTCGAAGTCCAGCGCCTTGGCCGGGATGAGCCCCTGGTCGTGGTACATGGCCAGCACCGCGTCGTACCTGCCGGCGATGTCATCCGGCTTCGCGAACAGGCCGTCGGCGGGGAGGGGCCCGTGCGCGTCCACCTTCGCCGCGCGCGCCCTGCGGATGGCGGGGCCGATGACCTCCACCTCCTCGCGTCCCAAGAGGCCACCCTCGCCCGCGTGGGGATTGAGCCCCAGCACGGCGATGCGCGGCTTGCGGCCCACCACCGGCTCCAGGCTGCGTGACAGGAGCTTGAGCTGCGCGACGAGCTTCTCCACCGTGAGCAGCGAGGACAGCGAGGACAGCGGCACGTGGTTGGTGGCCAGCGCGATGCGCACGCGCGGCCCGTCCATCATCATGAGCACGTCCGCGCCGAAGGCCTCCGCGAGCACCTCCGTGTGGCCCATGAAGGGGATGCCCGCGCGCGAGATCTGCTCCTTGGACACCGGCGCGGTGCACAGCGCGTCCACGTGTCCCTCGCGCATCGCCTCGATGGCGCGGGTGATGAACGCGAACTGCGCGCGGCCACCGACGCGTGAGGGCTTGCCCGGCACGCGCTCCGCCTCGTTCAGTCGCGTCACCTCCACCACGGTGGGGGACTCGACGCGGCCCAGCGCCGCGAGCTCCACGCGGGCATAGCGACGGAAGAGGGGGAAGCGCTCCAGCGTGGGCCCATCCCCGAAGACGACGGGGATGAGCGCGCGACGCACGGCGGGGCGGGCCAGGGCGCCGGCCGTCACCTCCGGCCCGATGCCCGACACATCACCCAGGGAGATTCCGACGAGGGGGAGGCTCACGCACGCGAGCATCCCCCGCCGGACCTCTGTCCGGCTACATCTTCACTTCGACGTTCGCCTTCTGCCGCAGCTCCTGCACGTACTGGTCGAGGAACTTGTCCGTCTTCTCCTGGAGCAGCTTGTTCTCCAGCTTCGGACGCATCTCCTCGTACGAGGTGGCGGCCACCGAGCGGCGCTCCTCCACCTTCAGGATGTGCCAGCCGAAGTTGGTGCGCACCGGCTCGCTGACCTCGCCCTCCTTCAGGTTGAAGGCGACCTTCTCGAACGCGGCCACCATCACGCCGCGCTTGAACCAGCCCAAGTCGCCACCGTCCTGCGCGCTGGGGCCCTCGCTGCGCGCGCGCGCCAGGGAGGCGAAGTCCATGCCCTCGCGGCGGGCCTCCTGCGCGATGCCCTCGGCCTTCTTGCGCGCGGCGGCGACCTGCTCCTCGGTGGCCTTCGGGTCCACCTGCACCAGGATGTGGCGCGCGTGGACCTCCGAGTCCTCGCTCTCCACGCGGGCGTACTGGTTGTAGGCCGCCTTCAGGTCCTCCTCGGTGACCTTCACCTTGGGGCCGACCTTCATGCGCAGCAGGCGGTCGCGGAGGATGCGCTTGCGCAGCATCTCCCGGTAGGCCTTCATCGTCAGCCCCTCGGCGGCGAGCACCTGCTCGAACTGCGCGGGGTCCGTGATGTTGTTCTGCCGGCGCACGTCGTTGACCAGCTCGTCCACCTCGCCCTCGGTCGCGGAGATGCCCATCTCCGTGATTTCGGACTCCATCAGCTTCTCGCCGATGAGCGTGTCGAGCGCCGTCTTCATCAGCTGCGCGCGCATCTCCGCGCGCTTGCGTGGATCCGGGTCGTTCAGGCGCGACATCTCCGGCGCCGCGCGCTGCTGCACTTCCGACAGCGCGATGACGTCGCGGTTCACCACCGCGGCCACCTTGTCCACCAGCTCCGCGCGCGCCGACGTGGCGCCCCCCAGGAGCGCCGCCGCAGCGACGAATGCCACCAGCTTCTTCATTCCGTGCATCCTTCCGCACCACCCAGGCGCCGTCCAACCTTCCGACGACCCCCTGCATTTCCCGTCACTTCGCCGCCTGCGGGACCACCGCGGGCACTCCGCGGATGGCCTGCAGCGTGGCCTCGTTCACCTGGACCTGCGCCTTGTCCCGCAGGTCCTTCTCGAAGGCTTCCTGGGCCTCGGTGCGCTTGTGCTCCAGCAGCTTGGCCTCCACCCACTGCCGGGCCTCGGCGAAGTCCCGCTTGCGGGCGGGCTTTCGCTCCAGCACCTTGAACAGGTGGTAGCCGTACTCGGTGGACACCACGTCCGAAACCTGACCGACTCCCAGCTTGAATACCACCTCGTCGAAGGCCGGCGGCATCTGTCCTCGGGGGAAGAAGCCCAGGTCGCCTCCCACCTTGGCGTCCGCGCTCAGCGAGTACCTGCGCGCCAGGTCCGCGAACTTCTTGCCCGACTTGAGCTGCGCCTGCACCCGGCGGGCCTCGTCCAGGCCCTTCACCACGATTTGCGCCGCGTGCACCTGCTCGCTCTCGTTCAGCTCCGCCTCGTGCGCGGAGTAGTACGCGCGCAGCTCCTCCTCCGTCACCGCGACGCGCGAGTACACGTGGCTGGCGAAGAGCTTCTCAATCGTGAGCCGGCTCGCCTCACGGGCGCGCAGCTCCGCCATGGACAGCTGGCCCTGGGCCAGCACCTCGTTGAAGTTGCCGGCCGGGTAGTCGCCCGACAGCCGCAGCACGCCCCGGTCCACCTCTTCGGGCGTGACGGTGAGGTTGTTCTTCCGGGCCGCCTGCAAGAGCAGCATCCGGTGGATGTACGTGTCCAGCAGCGTGCGCTTGAAGGGTTCAATCTCCTCCGGCGTGCGCTGGGACACGTCCGTGGACGCCAGCTCCCGGGCCAGCTCCTGCTCGAAGTCCGTGCGCGAGAGCACCTCGCCGTTCACGGTGGCGACCACCGTGTCTTCCGGCGCGGACTTGACCGGGGTGTTGCAGGCCGGGCCCAGCGCCAGGGCGAGCACCAGGGACAGAAGGGGGGCGCGGGTGGGAGAAAGACGCATGCGCGAGGTCCTGGGGG
>NZ_SRLW01000256.1:0-14377 GCF_006518215.1 Myxococcus sp. AB025B | reverse complement strand
GGGTGGGGCTGGAGGCGCACGGGCCCTTTGTACCGCGTCTGGGCTCACGACCTCGGCGAGCGTTCGCCCCGGTGCCCGCGCTTCCCCGGGCGGGGACGGAGGAGTTGGAGGGTTGCTCCAGATGACCCAGGGAGGGCCGGGCATAGGGTAGGGCGCAGGGGGCCAGCACGACGGGATGGGTTGCAGCGACGCGACGAGCTGCTGGATGCGGCGCTGCAGCGCGCCTCCTGACCGGTTTCAGCCGCCGCGCAGCACCGCGCGCAGCCACGCGAAGTACGCGCCCACGCTCGGGCTCACCTGGGCCTGCGTCCATCGCAGCTTGCGCACCTGGCGCGGGCCCTTCGCCTCGGCCTCGAGCGGCGAGAGCAGCTCCAGCGCCTGGTCCCGCTGCTTCTGGCGCGCGAGCTGGAGCGCCAGGTCCAGCTTCACCTCGAACAGCGACGCATCCAGCGCCAGCGTCTCGCGCAGGAGCGCGATGGCGCTGCCTTGCTCCGAGGCCCGGGAGAACTGGAGCCGTCCGCGCAGCAGCGACTTCACCGCCTCCGCGCGATGTCCCTTCTCCACGTGCAGCCGCGCCACCTCGCGCCACAGGTCCAGCTCGCGAGGGAACAGCTCCGTCGCCTGCGCGTACACCGCGAGCGCCTTGTCGGCGAAGCCCTTGTCCAGGTGCGCCTGGGCCGCCGCGCGGAAGCTCTCCAGCGCGGCCCCCGACTGCTTCGTCTTCGCCAAGAGCGGCGCGAGCTTGCCCAGCACCACCGCGTCCTTGGGCTCCAGCTCCAGCGCCTTGCGATAGCCGGAGATGGCCTTGTTCAGCCGACCCTTGGAGCGCGCGAGGTCCGCGTCGGTGACGAGCTGGGAACGGGAGGGGGGCGTCTTGCTTCCGAACAGCATCGACTCCGCATTGAAGTCGCCCCGCGAGTCAGGGGCAACCCCACGTGCCCTGGCGCGCCGCACCGTGCTCGCTCAGCGACGGATGCGTGACAGCTGGGATGGAAGATTCCCAAAAGAAGTGGGCCCGATCAGGGTGTCCTCCTGACCGGGCCCGGGGTGCTGCCATGTTGGAGTCCGCACGTTTAAGTCTTCGCCTCAGGATGAGGCCTCGTGTCCTGCGATTGAACGACCGCCGCGCGAGGGTGAGACAAGCGGCGGGCTGGAATTGAACCAGCATCTCGAGGAGAAGGGCGAAGACGGTTGATCGGACCCACGACAGCGAATGTTGAGTCTGGAGTGAGAGTCTGAAACTGGGGTGCTTCGCGGGCCCGGTCTATGTCGCTCGCCTCTACCATTTGGGCTACCCCGCCACAGGGTTGGCGGGGGCAGGGTTCGAACCTGCACTGGAAGACGACCCGGGAACGCTCGGCGTCAACTTGCTGCTGAGCTTGAGTTTGTACTCCGTGGGACTGCGTGCGCGAGCCTAGCTGAAGAGGTAGCCGAGGAGAACATCCCCGGCCTTCATCTCCTCCGCCGCGACGGCGTTGGCCTCCTCGCGCGCGAACTTGACCGCTTGCTGGAGCTTCTCCACGCGCTCCAACAGCTCATGGACCCGGACGGCCGGCAGGGCGCCCGAGTACTTCACCGTCTTCCAGTAACCGACGACGATGTCCTCGTAATAGACCTCCACCTGGGCGGGGTGCTTCTCGGTGGCCTCGGCCTTCACGTGGTTGCGGGGGACCTTCTTCGTCTTCGCCGTCTGCACGGGCTCGGTGGCCCACAGGCCCTGCGCCGGGTCTGGGATCCAGGACTCCGACGGGTCCAGCGTGGGCAGCTTCTTCACGAAGGTGTGCAGGTCCACCAGCTGCTTCTCGAGGAAGAGCAGGTACGTCGCGGGCACGCCCTTGAGCAGGACGCGGCCGTCCACGCTCACGTCGGCCTTGGCGCGACAGTTGGTGAGGTCCTTGGTGGCGGTGACGTCGAAGAGGCGGGTGAGGATCTCCTTCGTCTTCTTCAGCACGTCGTCGGTGCGCACCTGCACGCGCGTGGACTCGGGGGGGAAGCGCTCACCCTCTTCGTCCCGGGGCTGATAGGTGCGGGAGATGCCGTTGAGCAGCTGCGGCTTCTGCAGGTCGTGGTGCGCCTGGGTCAGCTCCTGCTGGGAGCGGTTCTTGACGCCCTTCTCGACGGCGATGATCTGATTGAGCTTGGTCACGATGTCATTCTCTTGAATTTGAGTTGCGGCGCTCGACGCTTCGTCCCGTGCGGACCTGACGGCGGTGACGGCTTCTCAGTTCGGCCGGCCGTAGCCGAGGAGCGCGTCGTCCTCGAACTCCGCCACCCAGCCCACGGGCAGCGCGAGCGCGGACAGCAGGGCGGGGCGGCGATGGAGCAGGGCATAGAGGGGGAGGGACTCGGGCTCCTGCCCGGTGGCGGCGCCCGGGGGGATGATGAGCCAGCCGGAGTCGGTGGCCTCGGGGGCGCGGATGCGCGCGACGGCGAGCCGCGAGCTGGACTCCCAGCCGGGCAGGGCATCGACCCTGTCGCCATAGCGGGGGAAGAGGGGATCGCAGCCCACCGCCTGGGTGGTCTCGAGCATGCGGCCCTGGACCCGCAGCGTCACGGTGATGTCGTCTCGCCAGTCCGTCATCGGGTTGCCGGCGAAGTCGGGCTCGGTCACCACGAGCGAGGTGCCCCGTGGGTCGAGTCGCAGGCTGGACCAGCCGAAGCGCAGCGTGCGGCCCGGGAGCAGCCCACCGGGCGGCAGGCGGGTGAGCACACCGAGCACCCACTCGGCCTGCTCCTCCGCGTCGTCCTCGCAGTGGAGCACGACGTGGACGCCGTGGAGGTGTCGTTCCAATCGAAGGGGTGCCATGTGCTCACGCTCCTTGTGGCTAGCGCCCGTGGAAGACGGGAGGACGGCGGGCCGCGGCGGCCGCGAGTCCCTCGCCCAGGTCCGCGCTGCCGTAGCTCTCCGCCTGGAGTCGGGCCTCTTCCTCCAACGCACGGCGCAGGGCCTCGCGGTCCAGGCCGAGCCGTTGCTTGAGCCCTCGGGTCGCGAGCGGCGCGTTGGACGCGATGGTGCGGGCGAGCGTGGAGGCGCGGGTCCGCGTCTGGTCCGCGGCAGTGGCCTCGAGGGCGAGGCCGAGCCGGGCGGCCTCGCGGCCATCGAAGCGGCGGCCGGTGAGCAGCAGCTCGGCGGCGCGCTGGGGGCCGGCGCGCAGTGGGACGAGGAAGGTGGCGCCCATGCCGGGGTGCAGGCCGAGCTGGACGAAGTTGAGCGCGAGCTTCGCGTCCTCGGAGGCGATGACGAGGTCGCACGCGAGGGCCACGCAGAGGCCCGCGCCGATGGCGGCGCCCTCGACGGCGGCGAGGGTCGGCACGGGCAGGTCGAGGAGGCACAGGTAGCGCGAGTAGAACTCGAGCATGAAGAGGCGGGCCTCCTCGAAGGGGACCTGGCGCAGCCGGTCCAGCATCTGGAGGTCTCCGCCGGCGGAGAACGTTCCGCCCGCGCCGGTGAGGAGCACGGCGCGCACGTCGCTGCGTCCACGCAGCTCCTCGACGCGCTCGCGCAGCGCGATTCCCAATTCGGGGGTCATCGCGTTGCGGCGGGCCGCATCGTTCATCGTGAGGGTGGCGACGCCGTCGTCCACCTCCAGCAGTACGCTCATCGCCTGGACGGTCATGGGCGGACTGTAGCCGCCTGATTGTCCCCGTCCACCTCGTGCGTGCGACGTCGAGGATTCTCCCGCGTGCCGATGGGACTTCGGCGTGTGTCAGTCGGTGGCCTGGGTGATGGCGCGTCCCACGGTGAACGTGGTGCGCGTGCCGCCCGTGGCCCAGTCATACTTGGCCGGGGGCGTCCGTGTTCCAGCCGTGCCCACCGATTGCCGATGTCTGGCTTTGGAGCGGCCGGGCGACGGATGTCTGTCTTGACGCGGGAGTTGCCCCATGGCCACCGTCCCCGCCATCGGAACCCAGACGGCCTGCATCCATCGCTTCAGCAGGCCACCGTCGCCGAGGGCAACGAGGACCACAACGGGGGCTTCTTCACCCTCGACGCCACCGAGCCCTCCGTGGCCGCGCCTGAAGGCCCGCCGCGCCAGCTGGAGCCCGCGCCCGCGCTGCCCTTCGACGGGGTCCAGGCGCTCACCCAGCCCACGCGGGGGGCCGCGGAGTACCTGGCGTCGTTCCGCCCGGCGCCCACGCCACGCTAGCGGGCCACCACCTCCCCATCCTGGGGAGGTGGGCCCGCCCGCTCAGTAGAGGGTGAGGGTGACCTCCTCGCCCGGCTGGACGGCGATCTCCTGCTCGCTCTCGAAGCGGCGCTCGCTGCCGATGTTCTTGCCGCCGAACGTGCCGATGATCTCCACGCCGAAGCGCACGCGGTCCGTGACGCCCACCATGTCCGGGGGCAGCACGAAGCTGCGGCTGGACATCCCCGGCACCGTGCCCAGCCGCACCCTGCGCGCCCCGTTGAGGGCGTAGAGGTTCACGTCCACCGTCTTGCGGCTCTCCACCTGCACCGTCGTCTTGGGCCGGGGAGGCTGGTCGGCGTCCGCCGCCTGCGTCGTCGCGCAAGCGCAGGCGAGGGCGCCGATGAGCAGCAACACGACCGACAGCGTGGGACGGGTGGGCATATGGGCTCGCAGCGTGAGAGGAACCTCGTTCAGCGGTGCGGAGCGGCGTGCGTGCCGCTCTCCGTCCGGAGCGACTGGGTGGCCAGGCCCGACATGCTCTCCGCCAGCGACTGCACGGAGCGCGTGGCCTCCTGGGTCTCCTGCACCGTCTTCAGCGTGCGCTGCATCTGGCCGGACAGCTCCTGGATGGCCAGAGCCATCTGCTGGGTGCCCGCGTCCTGCGCGCTCACCGCGGCGGTGATCTGCCGCATGCTGGCGCTGGAGTCGCCAATCAGCACCGCCAGCTCCTGGAACTGCGCGCTGGAGGTGCGCACCGCGTCCAGGCTCTGCCGCACGCGCTCGTCACCCTTCTCGCTGAACTGGGCCGCCTCGCGCATGCTCGCGCTCACGCCGTTGAGCACCTCGCGGATGCGGTGCGTGGCGCGGATGGACTGGTCGGCGAGGCCGCGCATCTCGCGCGCCACCACGCCGAAGCCCCGGCCACTCTCCCCGCTGCGCGCCGCCTCGATGGCCGCGTTGATGGCCAGCATGTTGGACTGGTCCGCCAGGTCCTTCACCGAGTCGACGATGCCGGACACCTCGCGCGTGCGCTCGTCGAGCGCCAGGATGCGCCGCGCCATCTCCGACACCTCGTTGCGGATGGCGGCCAGGTCTCCCAGCGTGCGCTCCAGCGCGGCGCTGCCCTCGCGGCCCACCTGCTCGGCGCCCTCCGCGGACGCCGCCAGCGAGCTGGCCTTCTCCGCCGTCATCTGCGACGAGCGGCGGATCTCCTTCACCGTCTGCTCCGCCTCCTGCAGCGCCGCGGCCTGACGGCTGACGCCCTCGGTCTGCTGATCGCTCGTGGAGCGCAGCTGCTGCACCACCGTGGCCAGCTCCCCGGCGCCCGTGCCCATGCGCTCGGCGAGGTTTCGGACCTCCGCCTGACGCTCCTCCAGCTGACGGGTGTGCGCCTCCAGCGAGCGCACCACCTCGATGGAGCGCCGCGCGACGATGCCCAACAGCGACAGCGTCAGCGCCAGATAGCCCCAGTGCGACACATTGCCGAACGACACGCTCAGCACGCCGATGACCGGCAGCACCGTGAGCGCCAGGAACAACACCAGGCCCGCCAGGCCTCCCATGAAGATGCGCGCGTCGGGGTTGCCACGCCACGCCTCCGTCGCCGCCACGATGAAGCACACCAGCAGGATGGTGAAGGAGAAGGGCAGGAAGGGCACCAGGATGCGCTGCGCCGTCCCCAGGTCGATGAAGACGGTGAACGCCGCCACCACGCACAGCGCGGTGTAGCCCATGGCGCCCAGCCGGAACCACCGCCGCTGGTTGTCCAGGATGGCGTCCGACACGAACTCGATGAGGCCGGACACCAGCAGGAAGATGCCCAGCACCGTGAACCGCGTGGCGGTGATGGGCGCGTCCCACAGCGCGTTGGGCATGCCGCTCAGGCCCAGCAGCACGAAGCCGCCGCTGGCGGAGAAGACCGCCAGGCCCGCGAGCATCCGCCGCCGCCAGTGCATCAGGAACGCACCGCCCGAGCCCAGCGCCACCGACAACAGCAGCATGCCCATGACGAACGGCGCCTGGCCGTCACGCGTCACCAACGCGAGCAGCTGGTGGCGCGAGCCCACCTGCGCGCCCTGCGCCACGCCGATGTTCGGGTTGCTCGACTGCACGCGCAGCAGCAGGTGTCCCCCCAGCGCCGAGCGAGGCACCGGCACCAGGTGCCAGGCCATGTTGTCGGACAGCTCCGCGCCGGACGTGTTCAGCTTGCCGCTGACGTAGATGCGCTGACCGTTGGCGTACGCCTCCACGGCGTTGGTCACCTCACCCAGCATCACCGCGGGCTCGGCCCACGGGCCTTCCGGCAACGG
This sequence comes from Myxococcus sp. AB025B, assembly GCF_006518215.1. NCBI lineage: Bacteria > Pseudomonadati > Myxococcota > Myxococcia > Myxococcales > Myxococcaceae > Myxococcus > Myxococcus sp. AB025B. The sequence goes on along the minus strand of NZ_SRLW01000256.1, from coordinate 7,938 downwards.
GATGCTCAGCCACAGGAACGTGTTCGTCCCGCGTCCCGGGGGCGGCTTGTTCGCTTCCACCGGGCGCCAGTCCGCGGCGACGTTGGCCGTCTGGGCCCACAACGGAATGCCATCCGTTCCGGGAGGAGAGTCTCCCCAGTGATAGCGCCAGCCTTCCTTCAACTGGACGGGAGCGCCTGCCTCCGCGGCCTTCGCCGTCGGTGAGTGCAGGAGCGCCACGAGCAACGCGCAGCCCATCAGGGCCAGCAGCGCGGCTCGGCGCGATGGGTTGTGAAGCCTCACGGAACCAGCGTGTGAGGCAAGGCTGTCGAAAGATGTCGGGGTAGGGCGGTGGGCAGCCATGAGGGCCCCAATGCTCGACCGCGCGATGCATGCCTGTAAATAGGTCTGCATCCCCTGACATGTAGGAAAGATTTGGGAGGGCTTTTCGGGAGGGGCTTTTGCGACCCGGGTTCAAGTGCCACAGGGCATCCGGTGCGGGAAAATGACGCAAGATACCGTGAGCCGGGAACATTCGGCCGAGGCGTCGTTGGTGAGTGCGAACCGCCCTCCGAAAGGAACGCACCTCATGCAGCTGCCCCGACTCCGTTGGTGGCGCCTGGTCTTCCTCGCGGGTTGCGCGGGGCCCGAAGTTTCCGAGCCCACCCAAGTCAGCGGGTGAGCGGCTCCGGAGCCTGGCGGGGCCGCTGGAGGGGGCGGCCCGCCGGGTTCCGGGGGGCGGCGGACGCCGCGCGCTAGAAGGCGCGGAAGATGCCGCGCACGCCGAGCGTGAAGAGCGCGTGGAAGCCGTCGTCCACGGCGCTGACGGCGCTGGTCTGCGCGGGCAGGCCCGCCACCGTCACCGTCTGCTCGCCGGTGCGCACGGTGTAGCTGCCCACGGACGCGGTGAGCATGGGCCCCAGCGCCAGGTAGTTGGAGACGCGCACGTCGCCGCCCACGCTGATGCGCGCGTAGGTGGGGCCCCGGTCCTCCACCCGCGTGTCGATGCGCGCCGGCGCGAAGCCACCCGTGGGCAGCGGCACCTGCGTGTCACCCTTCACGTGGCTCTTGAGGAACTCCAGGCCCACCGACAGGCCCACCCACGGGTCGAAGCCCGACGCCGGGTTGATGTGGTAGCGGACCTCCGGTCCGACGCGCCATTGGTAGTTGTTGCAGTCGAAGTCCTCCGGGCAGGAGATGTCGTTCGTCTTGGTGAAGACCTTCTCCCACGAACCCCAGACCCCCACGTAGAAGCGCGGGTTGAGCCGATAGCCCACCTCCGCCAGCAGCGGCAGCGAGGCGTTCGCCGCGTCGGTGATCTTCAGGTCCTCGCGCGAGCCGGTGCGCGACGTGCCGTCCTTGTACACGTGGCCCGCGCCCAGGCCCAGGTTGACGCCTATCGCCACCTGCGGCCCGGACATCCCGTGCGCCGCGCGAACGTCCATCTCCACCGCGCCCGACTCGCGCTCCTGTGCCCATGCCGTCCCGGACACTCCCAGGCTGGCGATGACTGCCAGCGTCCAGCGGTGCTTCTTGGCCATGCGTGCTGCCCTCCAACGTGACTCGTGGGGTTTCACGGAGGTGGCTCCTCGGGGTGCACCGCGTGAACCGGACCGGAGGGCCAAGCGTCCGGAGTCGACACATGGCGCGACGGGGTGTCCGCCGTGCAGCACCCGCCTGCCCGAAAGGGGGCGGGGAGGGGAGCGCCGCGCCCCTCGCGTCCGACGTCTGCGCGCCCTCGCTCGCCCGCCCCGTCCGTCGTCCGGCCTGGGGCGGGGCATCCTCAACATGTCCTCGGACCCCGAGCGTGGCACGCGAGAACCTGGGGCGGCGCGTCGTCGTCATCAGCGTCCCCTGGTGCCTGTGCTCGGAACTGGATGCCCGGAGCCAGGTCCCCGCAGGAGCCCGGCGCGCCGAGTGCTCCCCACTGAGCGCTCCGGGGCTGCAATTGTTTCCGCTCACCCGCGTCAAAACTTTCCGATTCCGCCGGGACACGCGCCGCGCCTCCCCGCACGTCGACTGCCCCCGGGGATGAGACAGCCTTTCGTCACACGTCATCCCCGTGCTCTCGGTGCTCCATCATTCGGGAATGTCCAAGGTCCTCCGCCCGCTGATGAATAGACATCCATGACCTGAGGACGGGGTTAAGTTGAAAATCAAGAATGTCTTTTCAACAAGGAATTTCCGGGCACCTTCCGTGCAGGGCGAGCGGCACCCCTTGTCACGAGTCCCCCAAGGGGCGTGGAGGCATCCGAATGAATCGCAGATGGTTCGCAGTCCTGTTGGGTGGTGCGTTATGGGCCCCGGCAGTCGCGGCACACGACTTCCGAGCGGAGAAGCTCGTGAATGGCCAGAAGCAGGTGTCGATCCTCACCTATCCCGCGACGCTGAACTTCACGTTCAGCGCCACGAACATCCACCCCACGCTGGAGTCCATCCTGCTCACGGCGGTGGATCCACTCCTGACGCAGTGTACGTTCACTCCGGCGCCACCGTTGACGGTCCCGGTGGGTGGAAACGTCACCTACCAGTGCTCGTACACGCTGCAGAACTACGAGGCCTGTCTGGCGCTGGGGGCGCTCGACACGAACCCGTCGACCCCCAACGAGGAGGTGACCTTCACCAACGTGTTCGGCATCAGCTGGGACAGCGGCTCGGCGCAGGACGGGGTCAACGTCTTGTGCGGACAAGAGCGCATCCTGGCCTGTGACGACACCGTCTACATCTCCACGGCCTCGTCTTCGTCGGGAGGGCTGCCCGTGGGGCCCTCGCGGCTCTATGTGTTCGACCCCGCGACGGCCACGCTGGCGCTCCAGGGCGAGACGTCGCTGCCCTACAACGGGCTCGCCTTCAACCATGTCGATGGCTTCCTGTACGCCGTTTCCTCCGACGGCCTCACGCAGCCCTCGCTCATCCGCGTGGACGCGAACGGCTCGGCGAACGTCGTCGCGCCGTTGGTGTCGGGTGCCGCGAACTCGGCGGGCTGGGCGGCGGGCGCCATCCTCGAGGACGGCACCTACCTGGGCTTCGAAATCACCACCAACCACCTGGTCCGGATCAACACCAACACGGGCGCGACGCTGTCCGACGTCGTCGTGGGGACGCCCGCGACGTTCCGGGTGGCGGACTTCGCCGTGAGCCCCATCAACGGGCTGCTGTATGGCTTCAATTCGGCCACGCAGCGGGTGACGGTCGTCAACCCGGAGCTGGGCACGTTCACCGACTTCCTGCTGCCCGCGCTCATCAACGGCCTGCCCTCGGTGGGCAACGCCATGGTGGCGGCCGTCTTCACCCAGGTGGGGGAGCTGTTCTTCTATGGGTCGACCAACCTGAACAACAACCTGGCCAATACATTCTACTCGGTGAACCTGGTCACCGGGGCGCTGACGACCGTCTCCACCGGTCCGGCGACGCAGTTCGCCGATGGCGCGACGTGTGCCTTCAACGTGGAAGGTGGTGGAGGGCAGCCCCCGAGAGCCCACGTGACGCGGGACCACGGCTTCTTCGGCTCCTCCGAGGACGCGCTGGCGGAGTGTCTGTCGAAGGGCCCCATCTCCCTGGGGCAGTTGGGCAAGGTGACCACGATGGAGGGCGCGCTGGGCGTGCTGTGGGCCAACCCGGCCATCGCGCAGAGCGGGGCCATCCGCTCGGAACTGGAGTCGCTCAAGGCCCGCTTCGCGCGTGAGCTGCTCACGGCCACGTGCAACGAGCGCTACTTCGGCACGCCCGCGCCGCAGCTCGCCGGGTTGGAGGCGTGGGTGGCGCCGCACCCGATGGTGCTCCAGAAGGTGCTGGGGCAGTTGGAGAAGCACAACCGCTCCGGCGCGCGCCTGGCGGTCCCGTTGGGCAAGAAGGCCTGGAAGCTGGAGCCGCTGAAGGGGCAGGAGCGGGCCGTGGAGCCGCAGTACTGAGAGGGGGGATGACATGTCGACGAATCCGAATTGGAAGATCCTGTCCGGAGTGTTCCTGGCGCTGTCCTTGACCGCGTGTGACGGCGGCGAGACGGTGCCCATCGATGTCCCCCAGGGAGACCGCTTCGAGCTGCGGCTGCTGGGGCAGGACGCCGAGGACTACGAGAAGCTGATGCTGGGCGTGGGGCGCGTGGAGGTGATGGTGCAGGGCCGGCTGGTGCCGTTCCAGCTGTCGCACGCGGCGCGGGCCATGGACCTGGCGCGGACGGACCACGCCTATCTGCTGGGGTACTTCTACCTCCCGGCGGAGGCAGACGCGGCGGACGTCCGGGTTCACTTCGATGACGTGGGCGCGTTCCAGACGTCGGGCGGGTCGGGCCTCATCAACGCGCGCTCAGGCTCGCTCCTGTTCACGACCCGGCGCGTGGACCTGGAGAAGCGCAAGCATGTCGTCGTCCAACTGCACCTGAACGACAGCTTCTTCCAGGGCCGCGGCGCGAAGGTGCTGCTGCCCTCGACGTTCGTCGTCCACTGAGAGACGGGGAGGGGGGCTGCTCGCTGGGGACCGTGAGGCCTCCAGCGGGCAGCGGTGGTTCCGGGCTACAGCCCGAGCGCCACGCCCACCACGATTCCCACCAGCGTCGCGCCGACCACCAGGAGGTTGTCCCTCCAGGGGGAGCGTCTCCGGACCGGCTTGGGGGCGGGAGCCGGCTTCGGCTCGGCGCTGACCTGTGAGCGCACGGGCGCGGCGTCGACCTTCGCCTCCAGGGGCGCCGGCTCGAGCTGCGTCACCTCGTCATCGTCGTCGAGGCCCGTGTCCACGACGGCGGGCTCGGACGGACGCTCCACCAGCCGCAGGGTGGGGGCCTTCTCCACCTGGGCCCAGGGCCGCAGCGCGTCCGCCATCTCCCGCGCCGTCGCGAAGCGCTCCGCGGGGTCCTTGTTCAAGGCTCGGGCGATGAGCCGGGCGAAGTCCTCGGGCACGTCCGGGCGCAGCTGCGACGCCAGGGGCGGCACCTGCTCGATGATGGCGGAGAAGAGGGCCACGGTGTCGGCCACGTCGATGGGCTGCCGGCCCGTCACCATCTGGAACAAGCAGGCGCCCAGGGCATAGACGTCCCCGCGCGCGTCCACCGGCAGGCAGCGAACCTGCTCGGGAGGCATGAAGGAGGGCGTGCCCACCCACGCTCCGGCCTCGGCGCCCACCGAGCGGGCGTCATCCTCGTTGAGCAGCCGGGCCACGCCGAAGTCCAGCACCTTCACCTGGTCGCCCGTGACGATGAAGAGGTTGTCCGGCTTGATGTCCCGGTGGATGACGCCGGCCTTGTGCGCGGTGTCGAGCGCGGACAGCGTCTGGAGCGCCAGCGTCGCCGCCCTGGCCACGGGCAGCGGGCCCTGCTCCTTGAGCAGCAGCCGCAGCGTCTGGCCCCGCAGCAGCTCCATCACCATGAAGGGCGGCTCGTCCTCGTTGCACTGGAAGTCCTTCACCTGGACCAGGTGAGGGTGGCTCAGCCGCGCGGTGGCGTGCGCCTCCCGCTTGAAGCGCGCCAGCACCGCGTCATCGTCCATCAGGTGCTGCTGGAGCACCTTGATGGCCACCACGTCCTCCGCGTCCACCGGCGCCGCCTCGTAGACGATGCCCATGGCCCCCACGCCGATTCGCTGACGCAGCTGATACCTCTGACCCAGCAAAGTTCCAACGCGAGCTGACGAGCGACTCATGAATCAACCGGTATACCCAAGTGGCGCACATGGCGAGGGGGTATCCGCCTGATGACGTATGTTTCAGTCGTTGATACCTCGAAAGCCTTGATGAGTCGGACTGGGTGTGCAAGGCGCCGCCGTGACTGTCTCGGGACGTGAGGCGTCCCTTCTCGGGCCCCGAGAGCAAAGCCGTCCGCGAGTACCGCGACACTGGACTCAGAACAGGAAGCCGATGCGGACCAGGTCCAGGTCCAGGTCGAGGATGGCCCGGTCTCCGCGCGCCACCACGTCGTGGCTGTTGCGGATGAAGGCGTACTGCGCGCCGATGTCGACGGTGTCGCGGCGCTGGTTGAAGCTGTAGCCCACGCCCAGGCCGACGAGGGGCTCGAAGAAGAAGGCCTGGCCGCGTGTCACCGCCCGGTAGCCCACGTCCAGGCCGAGCGTCACCTGGAAGCCCTGCTCGTCCTCGTACTGCAGCGAGTAGTTCCTGCCGTTGGGCCGGTAGCGCAGCGACTCCCGGCTCCAGGTGCCCGACAGCCGCGGCTGGAGGAAGAAGCCCTGGCCTCGGGGCCGAGGCGAGGGCTTCCAGACCGCGCCCAGCGTCACCTTCAATTGCCGCAGCTTGGAGCAGCGCGACGGCTCGAAGTCACACCGGTTGGCCGTCATCATGGGCGTCACTTCGAGCACGCCCGTGGTGCTCTCCGAGAAGCGCCGACCGAAGCCGACGGGGATGGCCAGGTGGAGCCGCTCCGTCATGGGCCCCGCCAGCAGCAGCGACAGGTGCGTCACCGGGGACAGCCAGAGCGCGTTCTTCGGGGCGGAGTCGTGCTCCACCTGCGCGTGCGCCGCGGGCGCGAGGAGGAGCAGCACGGCGAGGGCAATGCGTTTCAGGGGGTCGCTCCTGTTGCTGGGTGGCGTTTGTCTCCAAGCAACACCCATGCCTCGCGTCATCCCCGTCGGCACCGCCGGTGTGCCCGGGCGATGGGGACTCGATTCGCGACAGGATTGTCAGGACCACCTTCCGCGCCCAGGGGCGGCCATGTCGTGCTCCCCGGCGCCAAAGACAAACGGGGCTGGACGGTGAGCACCGTCCAACCCCGTGGCTCCGCGACGCGTGAAGCGGGCGCCTAGAAGTCCTTGATGCGGTCCGCCAGGTTGGCGTTGTCGACGAAGGCGTTGGTGTTGCCCTGGATGTTGGCCACGCGGCGGTTGCGCTCGATCTCCGCGGCGTCCACGGCGTCCAGCTTGTTCCACGCCTTGAGGGCCGCCTCCTCGTCGTTGGGGATGGGCTTGTTGTACGTGGAGGCGAAGTAGAACATCGCGCGCGCCACGTTGCCCTTGTGGGAGTCGGGCGGCTCGAAGACGGTGTTGCCCTTGCTGTCGGTGCCCAGCTTGGCGCCGTTGTGGCTCCACTTGACGTTGACGACCTCGCCGAACGGGAAGCTGCTGCGGCGGGAGTTGGCCTTGCTGTCGGTGGGGAACAGGTGGTGCAGGTCGCTCTTGGCCGCGCCCGTGGCGCCCTTGGACTGGGGCCAGGTGTGCTCCACGTTCATCACCGCGTTGTTCGGAATCTTGCCGCCCTTGGTCTCCAGGCCCGTGTAGACGCACTCCACGTTGCCCGCGGCGTTCACGTCCAGGCTGGTGAAGATGAGGCGGCGCGCCTCGTTGTAGCTGACGACCTTCTTGTCGGAGGACGACTCGCGCACGGCGCGCAGGAGCGCGTCGTCACGCAGCCCGTCGAACGGGTCATCCGACGGCTCGGGCTCCGGCTCGGGCGCCTTCGTCTCCGGGACGATGTTCAGGCCCCACTGCTTCAGCGTGCCCGTGTCGCCCCTGGCCTGGTCCTGCACCTCCAGCGTCCAGGTGCCCTTCGTGGACTCGCCGGCGAAGGCGGTCAGGTCGAAGCTGCCCTTGAGGTCGTCGGCGGAGCCACCCTGGCGGCTGGACACCACCGCGCTCTTGCCGGAGGGGGCTGTCAGCTTCACCGTCAGGTCGCCGCGGTACGTGTGGGCGATGTCCAGGTCCAGCTTGAGCGACTCCACCTTGGCGTCGTCCGCGACGTCCAGCGTGCTGGTGACGGTGGCGTTGTCCTGGATGGCCGCGTTGGGGCTGGTGCTGTGCACCAGCGGGGCGGCCTGGGCGCCGGCGGCGGCCTTCAGGCCCTCGGTGGCCGCGTTCGACACGGTGGGCTTCACCGGCACGAAGACGGCGCCGAGCTTCGTCAGCAGGGAGGGCGACAGGCCCGCGAGTCCGGAGCGCGAGGGCTCGAACTCGTTGCGAGCCACCGAGGCCGTCCGGGGGGCGGACGTCTCACGGGTGGTCTCAGTTTCAGTCGGGCGGGCGG
>NZ_SRLW01000255.1:0-14431 GCF_006518215.1 Myxococcus sp. AB025B | reverse complement strand
GCCGAGGCCCCCGCCGCCCCCGTGGCCGAGGCTCCCGCCGCGGCGCCCGTCGTCGAGGAGGTCTCCGAGGAGGCCGTGCGCCGGCTGGGCGTGGAGCTGAAGAACCTGGACCGCGCCGTCCGCCCGCAGGACGACTTCTACCAGTTCGTCAACGGCACCTGGCTTAAGACCACGCCCATCCCCGCGGACCGCGCGCGCTACGGCACGTTCATCGAGCTGGCGGACAAGTCCGAGCTGGCGATGCGCGCCATCATCGAGGAGGCCGCCGCCGCGAAGGCGCGCCCCGCGGGCTCCACGCCGCAGAAGGTGGGCGACCTCTACAACAGCTTCATGGACACCGCGCGCATCGAGAAGCTGGGCCTGAAGCCCGTGGCTTCCGAGCTCTCGCGCGTCAAGGCGCTCAAGAGCAAGGCGGGCCTGCCGGAGCTGTTCGCGGAGATGCAGCGCAACGGCCTGCAGACGCCGTTCGTCATGTACGTGGGCCAGGACCAGAAGCAGGCCACGCGCTACATCGCGCAGGTCAGCCAGAGCGGCCTGGGGCTGCCGGACCGCGACTACTACACGAAGACGGAGCAGCGCTTCGTCGACATCCGCGCCGCGTACCTGACGTACATCGAGAAGCTGCTCACGCTGGCGGGTGAGAAGGACGCGAAGAAGGCGGCCGAGGACATCTTCGCGCTCGAGGCGAAGCTGGCCGAGAAGAGCTGGGACCGGGTGAAGAACCGGGACCGCGAGGCCACCTACAACCTGAAGACGGTCAAGGAGCTGGACGCGCTGACGCCCGGCTTCTCGTGGGCGCGCTTCCTGAAGGCCACCGGCGCGCAGAAGACGCCCGGCGTCATCGTCCGTCAGCCCGACTTCCTCCAGGCGCTGGCTCAGACGGTGGAGGCCACGCCGCTGCCCGTGCTCAAGCAGTACCTGACGTACAAGGTGCTGTCCGGCCGCGCGCCGATGTTGTCGTCCGCCTTCGAGCAGGCGTCCTTCGAGTTCTACGGCAAGACGCTGCAGGGCCTGCAGGAGAACCGCCCGCGTTGGAAGCGCGCGGTGACGACGGTGGAGGGCTCGCTGGGCGAGGCCGTGGGCCAGCTCTACGTGGAGCGGCACTTCTCTCCGGCCTCCAAGCAGCGCATGCAGGAGCTGGTGGCGAACCTGCGCGAGGCGTTCCGTCAGGGCATCGACGGGCTGGACTGGATGAGCGCCGAGACGAAGGCGCAGGCCCAGGCGAAGCTGTCCAAGTTCAACGTGAAGATCGGCTACCCGGACAAGTGGCGTGACTACTCGCGCCTGAAGATCGTCCCCGGGGAGCTGGTGGCCAACGTGCGCCGCAGCGAGGTGTTCGACCACGCGTACATGGTGAGCAAGCTGGGCAAGCCCATCGACCGTCAGGAGTGGGGCATGACGCCGCAGACGGTGAATGCCTACTACAGCTCCACGATGAACGAGATCGTCTTCCCGGCCGCCATCCTGCAGCCGCCGTTCTTCAACCCGGACGCGGACGACGCGACGAACTACGGCGCCATCGGCGCGGTCATCGGCCACGAGTTCAGCCACGGCTTCGACGACCAGGGCAGCCGCTCCGACGGTGACGGCAACCTGCGCAACTGGTGGACGGAGCAGGACCAGGCGGGCTTCAAGCAGCGCACGGCGGTGCTGGTGGAGCAGTACTCGGGCTTCAGCCCGCTGGAGGCCATGAAGGTCAACGGCGAGCTGACGCTGGGCGAGAACATCGGCGACCTGAGCGGCCTGGCGGTGGCGTACAAGGCCTACACGCTGTCGCTGCAGGGCAAGGAGGCGCCCTCCATCGCCGGCTTCACGGGGCCGCAGCGCTTCTTCCTCGGCTGGGGGCAGATCTGGCGCGGGCTGTACCGTGACGATGCGATGCGCCAGATGCTGCTGACGGATCCGCACTCGCCGCCGCAGTACCGCGTCAACGGCGTGCTGCGGAACATGACGGAGTTCTACGAGGCGTTCGGCGTGAAGGAAGGCGACGCCGCGTACCTCGCCCCCGAGAAGCGCGTGAAGATCTGGTAGTGCGCTCCCATGCCCCACGGTCCGACCTGGACGGTGGGGCGTGGACGTGAGGGCGTGCCGGGGCCGGGTGGACAGGGGCTCGCGGATGTTTAGGCTGGGGAACTCTCGTCCCCGAGGTCTCGCTCCGTGAGCCCCATCCTGCTTCGGCTCGTCTGTGGTCTGTTGTTCTCCGCGCTGCTGTTGGGCGCCGTGGTGCGTCCCCCGGAGAACCTCACGCAAGGGCTGGGCATGTTGCTGCCCGCCAGCATGCTGCTGGGCGTGGCCCTCAAGGGCCCCCGGCGCAACCTCATCCCGAAGAAGAAGGCCGCGCCGGTGTCGCCCTCGCTGCCGGACGTCTGACGTTGAACCCGCCAGACGCCGGCGCGATGTGACTCAGCCCTTCTTCGCCGTGGGCTTGTTGATGTTGGCGAAGAAGTCGTTGCCCTTGTCATCCACCACGATGAACGCCGGGAAGTCGACGACCTCGATCTTCCACACGGCCTCCATGCCCAGCTCCTCGTACTCGAGGACCTCCACCTTGGTGATGCAGTCCTTGGCCAGCCGCGCCGCGGGACCGCCGATGGAGCCCAGGTAGAAGCCGCCGTGCTTCTTGCACGCATCCGTCACGGCCTGCGAGCGGTTGCCCTTCGCCAACATCACGAAGCTGCCACCCTCCGCCTGGAACTGGTCCACGTACGCGTCCATGCGACCCGCCGTCGTCGGACCGAACGAACCGGACGCGTAGCCCTCCGGCGTCTTCGCCGGACCCGCGTAGTACACCATGCGGTCCTTCAGGTACTGCGGCATGCCCTCGCCGCGGTCCAGCCGCTCCTTGAGCTTCGCGTGCGCGATGTCGCGCGCCACCACCATCGGCCCCGACAGCGACAGGCGCGTCTTGATGGGGTAGCGCGACAGCTCCGCCCGCAGCTCGCTCATCGGCCGGTTCAGGTCCAGCTTCACCACCTCGCCGCCCAGGTCCGACTCCGTCGTCTCCGGCAGGTACTTCGCCGGGTCCGCCTCCAGTTGCTCCAGGTAGACGCCGTCCCGCGTGATCTTCCCCAGGATCTGCCGGTCCGCCGAGCACGACACCGCGATGGCCACCGGACACGAGGCGCCATGACGCGGCAGGCGGATGACCCGCACGTCGTGACAGAAGTACTTGCCGCCGAACTGCGCGCCGATGCCCATGCGCTGCGTCAGCTCCAGCACCTTCTGCTCCAGCTCCACGTCGCGGAAGCCCCGGCCCAGCGCGTTGCCCTCGGTGGGCAGCGTGTCCAGGTAGCGCGCGGAGGCGTACTTCGCCGTCTTCAGCGCGAACTCCGCGGACGTGCCGCCCACCACGATGGCCAGGTGGTACGGCGGACACGCCGCCGTGCCCAGCGAGCGGATCTTCGCGTCCAGGAACGCCAGCAGGCTCTGCGGGTTCAGGACCGCCTTGGTCTCCTGGTACAGGTAGCTCTTGTTCGCCGAGCCGCCACCCTTGGCCATGAACAGGAACTTGTAGGCGTCACCCGCCGTCGCGTAGAGCTCGATCTGCGCGGGCAGGTTGTTGCCGGTGTTGACCTCCTTGTACATGTCCAGCGGCGCCATCTGCGAGTAGCGCAGGTTGGACGTGCGGTACGTGTCGAACACGCCCCGGGAGATGGCCTCCTCGTCGCGCCCGTCCGTGAGGACGTGCTGGCCCTTCTTGCCCATCACGATGGCGGTGCCCGTGTCCTGGCAGGACGGCAGCACGCCACCGGCGGCGATGTTCGCGTTCTTCAGGAGCTCCAGCGCCACGAAGCGATCATTCGAGGACGCCTCGGGGTCCTTCAGGATGTTCGAGAGCTGGCCAAGGTGCCCGGGACGCAGCAGGTGGGCGATGTCGCGCATCGCCTCCCGCGTCAACAGGGAGATGGCCTCCGGTGCCACCTGGATGAAGGAACGCCCGGCGGCCTCGATGGGCGTGACGTAGTCCTTCGTGAGCAGGCGGTAGGGCGTCTCGTCCTTGCCCAGCGGAAGCATTTCCTGGAACTGAAAGTCGGTCATCTCACGGCCTTTTCGAGGAGTCTCCGGCGCCGAGGAGTAGCCCCCCGTGGCTCAGTCGTCCAGGGGTTCGAAGGAGGACTTCGGAGACATGCAATCCGGGCACATCCAGTCGTCCGGGAGGTCCTCAAAGGCCGTCCCCGGGGGGATGCCGGTGTCGGGGTCGCCCAGAGCGGGGTCATAGATGTGCTCGCACGCGGTGCAGCGGTAGCGCCTGGCCTTGGACATGGAGTGAGGATAGCGCGGTCTGGGAGGGGAGGGGGCCTGACGGTCGGCTGGTGGTCAGCTTGCCCGGCTGACAACTCGCGGAGGGCCCAGGTTGTGCGATGCTGTGGACCCCCGTGGCTTCCTCTTCCGTCCAAGCACTGTGGCTCGGCATCCTGGCTCTCGCGAGCGCCACGGCGCGCGCGGCCGAGCCCTCCTCCGTCGAGCAGCGCGCCCGCGAAGACCTGGACCGTCAGCTCCAGGCGCTGGTCAAGACGCCTCCGCCCGAAATCGTCATCACCTACGAGGGACTGCCCGGCGCCGGCGGCGCTCGGGCCTACAAGCTCCTCGAGGTGGACTTCATCCTCAATGGCCAGCCGCTGGCGGTCCCCGGGCTGGACGTCCTCAGTGGCCCTGGTGTCCACCGGCTCGCGGCGCTCAAGGTGGACGAGGGCTCGTACACGCTGGTGTCGCGCGTCACCTACACCAACAACGACGCGTGGAACCTCTTCAGCGAGGAGAGCGGCTTCCTCTGGAAGATGACGGCGTCCGTCACGTTCCAGGCGCAGAAGGGGCTGCGCATGAAGGTGCGGGTGCTCCCCGGCATCAACCCCACCGCGCCGGACCCCCGCCTCAAGCTGAAGCTCAACCATGACGTGTCGGCGGAGATGACCGCGCAGCTCGCGGACGCCTCGCTGGTGGAGGACGCGGGCCCGCCCGCCGTGGTGGCCCGGGCGCCGGTGACGTTGCCCCTGCCGCCTCCGCCGGTGACGCCGCCGCCCACGACCCAGCCGCTCGCGATGGCGCCGCCCCCCGTGGCGACGCCGGAGCTGGGGCCGGTGGCGCCGGGCAAGCTGCTGTTGAAGGTGCTGTCGGGCAAGAAGCCGGTGGAGGCCACGGCGTATGTCCGGGGCAAGGGCGCGCCGCGGCAGGTCATCCTCGAGAAGAGCGCGAAGAAGCCCGTGCCGGTGATGCTGCCGCCGGGTGAGTACACCGTGGACGTGCTCGCCAAGGGCTTCCTGGCCCAGACGCGTCAGGTGAAGGTGACCCGCGAGCGCGAGGCCACGGTGTCCTTCACGCTGACGAAGGCGCCGGCGAAGAAGACGGCGCAGGCCAGCGTGAAGAACGAGCGGGTGGAGCTGCCCAAGCCGCCGCGCTTCGCGGAGAAGCAGGCCGCGCCGCGCAAGGGGTCCACGGGCGACATCGCGCTGCTGGTGGACATGCTGGTGCGGGACGAGTCGCTGAAGCTGCGGCTGGAGGGGCACACGGACAACCGCGAGGCGCCCGCGACGGCTCGGCAGGCGCTCTCCGAGGCGCGGGCGAAGGCCCTGGCGGACGCGCTGGTGCGCGAGGGGCTGAATCCCACCCGCATCGAGACCGCGGGCCTGGGGGACACCCGTCCCAAGGCGCCCAACCTGATTCCTCGCGGCCGTGAGCTGAACCGCCGCGTGGACATCGTGCTGGTGCGCGGCAAGTAGCGCGGGCCGCGCCCGCGTCCTGGGATGGGCTAGTGTCTCCCTCGAAGGGGGGAGTCCATGCGTGCCATCTGCTTCACGGGAGTGCTGCTGCTAGGCGGTGCGGTCCTCGTCACGTCGTGCGCCGGAGCCGAGCCGGAGCAGACAGCGACGGTCTCCAGTCAGCGGCTCGAGGTGTACCGGGAGCCCGACTCGGAGGTGTACGTCGTCGAGGGTGACCTGGCCTTCGATGGCGCGTCGGCGCTCCGGGCGTACCTGGAGCGTTCGAATGGGCCGGGCCTCGTGGTGGGCTGTCCCGAGAGTGTCATCGTCAAGTGGACGCCCTCCGAGGCGCGCGATTTGCGCTACTGCGTCAGCACGGCGTTCGGTGCGAGGCACGCGGTGGTGGTGAACGCGCTGAACCAGGCGGCGGCCGCGTGGGAGGCGGCGGCCAACGTGGACTTCATCCACGCGTCCAGCTTCGACGGCGCGTGCACGGCCTCGCAGGCAGGGGTCATCTTCGATGTCCGTCCCGTCAACGGCGCGGCCTACTACGCGCGGGCGTTCTTCCCGAACGCGGCTCGCTCGGCGCGCAACGTCCTCATCGACACCACGGCCTTCGGCTCCATCGCGCCGTACACGCTGGCGGGCCTGCTGCGGCACGAGCTGGGACACGTGCTGGGCTTCCTGCACGAGCCGAGCGCCACGTGTCCGGGGCAGGCCAACACCTGCCCGCTGACGGACCCGGACCCGGCTTCGGTGATGCTCCATTGGGGGTGCGGACGACGCGCGGGCGACCTGACTCTGAGCAAGGCGGACGCCCAGGCTGCGGGCTTCTTGTACCCGTAGTCGTCAGCGGCCCGCGGCGCGCGGCTTCGGGGCGGGCGCCACGCGGTACTCGCCCGTCTTCGTGTCGATGCTCGTGCGCGGCACCCGCCGGCTCTCCTCGAACCCGGTATACGCGGGCGCGAGGCTCCGCCAGAGGGCGAGGAGCTTCGCGTCCGTCCCCGCCTGGGCCTCCAGCGCCGTCATCCCCGCCGCGTCGAGCCTGCGCGGGAAGATGTGGATGATCGGATCCCTCTTCGTGTGCGCGCGTGTGTCGAGGGCCATCAGGTACAGCTCCTCGATGGGGCCGTCCTCGATGGCGATGCACCCGATGCTCACGCAGTCCCCGTGCACGTAGATGTCGCCGCCGAGCGAGACACCGGGCGTCTTGTGGTGCTTGTCCGCCGGGTTCGGATAGCTGACCCGCATGGACAGGTGGTAGCTGCTCATCGGGTTGAAGAGGTCGATGGTGTAGAAGCCCTCGGGGACCTGCAGGTCTCCCTGCCTCCGCTTGGGGCCGAGCTCACCGGACGCGGCGCAGAAGGGATAGGTCCGCACCTTCACCAGGGGCCCGTCCTTCGGACCCGCCCAGACCTCCAGCTCGCGCTCGTGCTTGAAGGCCCGCACGTAGAGCTGCTCGGTGGGCCACGGGGTCTTCGCCGCGGCGAAGAGGGCCATGACGTCCTTCATGCGACCCTGGCGCGCCGTGGCGACGCGGTCCTTGGCCTGCGCGCCCAGCGCGAGGAGGACGCCCAGGAGGCTGACGATTCGGAAGAGGGAAGGGCTCATCGCGGCTTGGACACCGCGGGCCCCGCCATCGTTCCGGCGCTGACCGTCATGGCGCGTGACGCTCCCGGCGCAGGGGCCGCCAGCGGTACGCGCACTCGGTGAGATGGAGCACCGAGTCCAGCCGAGCGCCCGGGGCGAGCGGACCGTCCTCGAAGTACTCACAGTACAGCTCCACGGGCGTGCAGAAGCGCGCGTTCCACGGGGCACGGTCGATGGTGAGCACGTAGACGAAGTCGCCGGAGACACCGAGCGCGTCGTAGCACTCGACCAGGGGCTCGTGCAGGTCCTCCAATCCCGTCCACACGCTGCCGACGGGAGGCTCGGTCCTGGGGCGCGTGTCGAACACCGCCACCAGTCGACCCCCGGCGAAGCGCGCCTCCGGGTCCACCGCCAGGGTGAGCAGCTCGCCCTCGCGGGCCATCACCATCTGGGCCTCGCCGAACTCGTGGAAGCGGAACTCGTCCAGCGTGTTGCCCACCCGGCGCATCACCGGATCATTCGTCTCGCTGCGCACGAAGTAGCCGCCGCGCCGCCACTCGCCCCGCGCGTTGCGGTAGCGCACCGCGGCCCGGTAGCTCACCTGGTAGAAGCACACGCCGAGCAGCGGAGACACCCCCTGGGGGCGCATGTCGCGCAGCGAGGACATCAGCACCTGCACCCACGCCGTGCCTCGGTGCAGCTCGGGCACCAGGGGTGCCGGCAGGATGCGCGCCAGTCGCTCCGGGTCCACGGCGTAGTTGAGCGACACGGCCTCCACCCAGTGCGTCTGCACCTGCGTGAGCCAGGGCACCGACGGACACTCCTCCATGTCCGCAGAGCTGGGGCTCGGGTCCTGACTGGCCGCGAGCAGGCCCTCGGCATGTCTGAGCGCCTCGTGCCCGGAGGGCGTCGGTGTCCAGCGACGTCGCTCCTGTCGCACCAGCCCGGCGCCCGAGAGGGCTCGCAGCGCGGAGCCTGGATCCGCCACTCCCGCGAGCGAGAGGCGTGCATGGAGCTCCTGCTCGTCCAGCCCCCAGGGTTCGGTCGCGAGGGCCACCAGCGCGGCGAGCGACTCCGGCTTCATACCAGCCGCGCCTGGGGCCGCTGCGACGCGAGCCTGCGCAGTCGGGCCCGGTGCAGCGCGAGCCCGCCTCCGCACTGCACCACGAGCCACAGCCCCGCCAGCAGGCCGTAGGCGTGGTCCGGCAGGCGGGTCATCACCAGCGCCATGACCGCGAAGAAGGCGGCCACCGCGAACCAGACGCGGCCCATCAGCGCGCCCATCATCGAGAAGGCCGTGGCGAACAACACGCAGGACATGGCGGGCATGAACAGCCGGTCCAGGCCGAGCAGCCAGTTGCAGAGCGCCACCAGCACCATTCCGCCCACGAAGGTGCTCCAGATGGCCCAGATCTGCCGCTCGATGAACGAGCGCGCGCCCGCCGTCTGTCCGCGCTTGAGCAGGAAGATGGTGACGATGTTGAAGCCGAGCACCAGCGCCCAGAGCATCACGTAGGCCTCGGGTGTGCGGTGGCCTCCGGTCCACAGCCACTGCGTGCCGGCGAAGCCCGCGGCGTTGGTGAAGCCATGGAGCATCCAGATGACGCCCCAGTTCTGGAGGGCCGAGTCATCCCGTGCCTGGGAGACGACCCGGCGGATGAGCTCGAGGGCCTGGTTCGCTTCGTCGCGGTTCATCGTGGCGCGAAGTCTACGCGACCCGGCGCGGCGCGCGGAGGGGGGGCTCCCCGAGGAACGCCTCCACCTCTTCCAGCCGCGGGCACCTGGTGTCCGGGTGCGCTGTTGCGTGGCCAGGGCCTCCTCGAGGCGTCCCACGCCGCGTTGCGCGGTCCCGAGCGCGAGCAAGGCATCGAGGAGGACGTACGCGTCCTTGGCACCCCTCCAACGGGACGATGGCCTCCGCGTGGCGGCCCTGTCGGGTGAGCACCAGCCCGTGGGCGCGTGAGCTGGAGCACCTCGTCCGCGACCCTCCCGTCCACCCGGACCTCCCACCGACTCGCCGGGTCGGCTCGGGAATCCCGACCGCGGGGTGGGGAAGTGCTCGCGGGAGTGAGCGCGCGGCGTACCGGTGTGCAGGATGGACGGCGAGCGCAGCGGGCTCGCATCGGACCGTCATGCGATGGTGGGGGCTTGCCGCCCGTGTTACCTGCCCGCACCTCATGAAGACTCCGTCGCGACCGCTGTCGATGGCTCATTGGGTGCTCGTGTGCCTGTCATTGTCCGTGCCCGCTCGCTCCGAGGCCGCCTCGCCACCGCGCCCTGTCGCCCGTGACGTGGACAAGGGCCCGAAGGCGGGCACCGTCATCACGGGGACGCTCTCCGGGACGCTGACGGAGGCGGGCTCGCCCTACCAGGTCATCGGCGATGCGCAGGGCGTCGTCACGATTCCGAGGGGCCAGGTGCTCACGGTCCAGCCGGGCGTCGTCATCGACTTCAAGGGCCGCCCCGAGGTGACGCAGGCCGACGTGAACAGCTCCATCGACGACGTGATGAACTACCACAAGGGGCGCGTGGAGCTGCGCGTCTACGGCGGCATCCAGGTGCGCGGCACCGCGCAGAAGAAGGTCACCTTCACCTCCACCAATCCGTATGGCTGGTGGGGCATGAACTTCTACGGCCCCGGCTCCGTGGGCAACGGGCACCCCGTGTTCGAGCACATGGTCTTCGAGCGGGTGCGCAAGAACGACTACAACGGCGAGCGGGCTTGGACGCGCGCCGCGCTGTGGGCCTACTACCCGGGGCCGGTGACCATCCTGAACTCCCTGTTCCGCGACAACGAGTCCGCGGCCAAGTGCGGCGCGCTGGACCTCATGTTCACCAACGGCTCGCGCGTGGAGAACACCGTGTTCGAGAACAACCGCACGTTCGACATCGACCGCTTCGCGCAGCCGGGCACGTCGTCCATGGCGGGCGGCGGCGCGATGTGCGTCACCCACGGTCAGAACTCCGTGGTCCGCGGCAACACGTTCCGCGGCAACACCCTGGTGGCCTTCCGGGGCAGCCAGTGGAGCACCCTCGTCGTGCGCCCGTTCCTGACGTGGCCCAATCCGCAGGGCACCTATGACCTGGGAGGCGGCGGCGCGCTGCACTACTTCCAGCCGAACAACGACCTCATCGAGGACAACCTCTTCGAGCGCAACACCGTGACGCGAGGGCCTGGCGCGGCCATCTACCTGGAGGACCTGGGCACGCGCGCCGTCACGCTCCGCCGCAACCGCTTCCTCTACAACCAGGCGGGGATGGGGGGCGTCGTGGTCTGCAACCGGGGGAGCGGCGCGGTGGAGCTGGTGCTGGCGTCGGACAACGTCTTCACCGGCAACACGGTGAACGGCGCTCCGGCCCCCACCGTGACGGGGGACTGCACCGTCGGCTCCCAGTAGTCGGCGTGAATCCCACCTCGGCGCCGAGGGGGAGCGGGGTGGCCTCGAATAAATCGGGGCCAGGGGCGTCGGAAAGCCCAGAACACGCAAGCGAGCTTCGTGCTCCCGAGGACCCCTCCCCATGAACGCCTTCTCTTCCGCCCTGCTCGCTGGACTCCTCTTCGCCGGCAGCGCCCAGGCGCAGTTCCGTGCGAATCCGTCCGAGCGCGGCCAGAACCACCACGAGCAGCACGAGAACCGGCGCGAACTCAAGGATGACCGCCTGGACGTGGCGGAGCTGAAGTCGGTGCTCGGCCGCTTCGACCGGGCCTGGAGCCGCAACGACGAACGTGAGATGCGCGCCGTGGAGCTCCGCCTCCGTCAGCTGATGCGCATGGAGCTGCAGGAGAGCCGCGTCGAGCTGGCGTCGGCGCGCTCGGAGGCGAAGCGCAGTCAGCGCGAGGCCCGCGCGGAGGCCTGGGAGGTCCGGGACGATGCGGCCTGGGGCCGTCGCTCCGATGGGCGCCGCGACCTCCGGGATGACCGGCGCGATGCCCGCGACGACAAGCGGGACGTCAAGGCGGAGCTGGCCACCCTGCGCTCGCGGCAGGCCATCGCGAAGGACCTGGCGGAGCTGGAGGGCCGTCGGAGTGGCGGGGCCCTGCACCGCAAGCGCGACCTCATCCAGGAGCTCATCCGCCTGGGGGAGCGCGAGATTCGCGAGGGCTACCAGGAGGTGCGCGAGGACAAGGCGGAGCGTCGCGAGGACCGCCGTGAGCGCCGTGAGGACCGTCGCTGGTAGGCGTTTCGCTCGCCGGGTGACAGTTGCGCGGCTCCCTCCGACCTCCGCGCTTCCCGAAGGCTTGGGAGTCGGCGTTGACTGCCGGCCGTGGGAATCTGGTCGAAGAAGAGCCTGGCGAGGCTCCAGGGTGAAGACGGCGAGGGACAGCAGCTGCACCGTACCCTCAATGGGTTCCAGCTCACGTTGCTGGGCATCGGCGCCATCATCGGCGCCGGCATCTTCGTGGTGACGGGGACGGCGGCGGCGCAGCACTCGGGCCCGGCCATCGTCCTGTCCTTCGTGCTGGCGGGCTTCGGCTGTCTGCTCGCCGGGCTGTGCTACGCGGAGTTCGCCTCGATGATTCCGGTCGCGGGCAGCGCGTACACGTACGGCTACGCGACGCTGGGCGAGTTGGTGGCGTGGATCATCGGCTGGGACCTGATGCTGGAGTACCTCTTCGCGTCATCGGCGGTGGCGGTGGGGTGGTCCGGCTACTTCACCGCCTTCCTGCGCGACTACGTGGGCTGGGAGCTGCCCGCGGCCCTGGCCAACGCGCCCTTCGGGACGACGCCCGGCTCGCTCGTGCCGCACGCCACCGGGGCGCTCATCAACCTGCCGGCGGTGGTGCTGGTGGGCGTGCTCACCGCGCTGCTCGTCGTGGGCATCCACGAGTCCGCGCGCGTCAACAACATCATCGTCTTCGTGAAGGTGGCCATCGTCCTGCTGGTCATCGTCTTCGGCGCCTTCCACGTCGAGCGCGAGCACTGGACGCCCTTCATCCCGCCCAACCAAGGGGAGTTCGGTCAGTTCGGCTGGAGCGGGGTGCTGGCGGGCGCGGGCGTCATCTTCTTCGCGTACATCGGCTTCGACGCGGTCTCCACCGCCGCGCAGGAGACGAAGAACCCGAAGCGGGACTTGCCCATGGGCATCCTCGGCTCGCTGGTGGTGTGCACCGTGCTCTACGTCCTGATGGCGGGCGTGATGACGGGGCTGGCGCCGTACCACGAGCTGGATGTCGCCGAGCCCGTCTACGTGGCCATCTCCAAGGGCGGCCCCGCGCTGGCGTGGCTTCGTCCCATCGTCGGCCTGGGCGCCATCGCGGGCCTCGCGTCGGTGGTGTTGGTGATGTTGATGGGCCAGCCCCGCGTCTTCTACGCCATGGCGCGCGACGGTCTGCTGCCGGACTTCTTCGGCCGCATCCATCCGCGCTTCCGCACGCCCTACGTCTCCACGCTCATCACGGGCGTGGTGGCCATGGTGGTCGCGGGGCTGTTCCCCATCGGCCTGTTGGGGCACCTGGTGTCCATCGGCACGCTGTTCGCGTTCATGGTGGTCTGCGCCGGCATCCTGGTGCTGCGCTACACGCAGCCGGACCTGCCCCGGCCCTTCCGCACGCCGTTCGTCCCCGCGGTCCCCATCCTGGGCATCCTCACCTGCGGCGCGCTGATGCTGGGGTTGGGACTGGAGACGTGGCTGCGGCTGGTACTCTGGCTGGGCCTGGGCCTGGTCATCTACTTCGGCTACGGGCGGCGCCACTCACGCGTGGCCCGGGAGGAGGCGTCTCACACCCCTCCGCCCTGAGCCACCCGGCGGGCGGGGAGGCGAGCGTTGGCGTGGACGTCCGGGCTGCTGGCGAGGTGGCCAGAGTCAGGGGCGCCCGTTAGAAGAGGCCGCATGGGTTCTTCCAGACGGGATTGTGGGCCTTCGGGCGCGAGGCTCGAGAAGATGCGCGCCTCGCGGCGGTACGAGGATGGCCGGTTTCGCAACACCGCTCCCGTGGGGCCCGGCCTCCAGGGCAATCCGCTCCCGCTGCTGGGTGAGTACTTCTTCGGCGGCACCCAGCGCACGCCGCCCGGCATCCTCCCGCTGGACAGCCCGCTCGAGGCGTGGACCCGGCGGCCCGACTCCGGCCTGCGGGTGACGTGGCTGGGGCACAGCACGATGCTGCTGGAGCTGGACGGCGCGCGCATCCTCACGGACCCCGTCTTCGGCGAGCGCGCCTCGCTCATGTCCTTCGCGGGCCCTCGCCGCTTCCACCCGGTGCCGGTGTCGCTGGAGACACTCCCCGCGCTGGATGCGGTGCTGGTGTCACATGACCACTACGACCACCTGTGCCGCGCCACCATCACCGCGCTGGCGAAGCTGCGCGTCCCGTTCATCACCGCGCTGGGCGTGGGGATGCACCTGGAGGCCTATGGCGTGGCGCCGGAGCTCATCACCGAGCTGGACTGGTGGGAGAAGCACTCGGTGGGGCCGGTGACCTTCACGGCCACGCCCTCGCAGCACTTCTCGGGACGGGGGCTGGCGGACCGGAACCGGACGCTGTGGGCGTCGTGGGTGCTGGAGGGAGAGCGTCATCGGCTCTTCTTCAGTGGCGACACGGGGCTGACAGAGGAGTTCCGCGAGGTGGGCCGGCTGCATGGCCCGTTCGACCTGGTGATGCTGGAGGTCGGCGCGTTCCATCCGAGCTGGGGTGGCATCCACCTGGGGCCGGAGAACGCGCTCAAGGTCCACGACATGCTGGGCGGTGGACGGCTGATGCCGGTGCACTGGGGCACCTTCAACCTGGCGCTGCACGCGTGGGACGAGCCCGCGGAGACGCTCGTCCGGCTGGCCTCGGAGCAGCAGGTGCGCTTGTTCACGCCCCGGTTGGGGGCCGCGAGCGAGCCCACGCGCGTCGAGGCGGTGACGCCCTGGTGGCGCGAGGTTTCTTCCCCGGCGCTGGCCCCGCGTCCCGTGCTGGGCGGGTAGGCGGCCGTGCTGGCGGGTGATAGCCCCGGGCTATCACCCTCATCCAAACGATGTCTTGGAACGGGGCATGCGCGATGGGCATCTTTCCATGCAAGGTGGAAGGAGCCTTGACGATGCCTCTCATCGCGCTCGCGGGTGTTGGTTCAGGTGCGCTGCACGCGCTGGCGGGACCAGACCATCTGCTGAGCCTCGCGCCGCTGTCCGTCGGACGGCGTCAGGGGGCCTGGCGGGTGGGG
>NZ_SRLW01000254.1:0-14449 GCF_006518215.1 Myxococcus sp. AB025B | reverse complement strand
GGGCTCCTCATCGGGGGGCCGCGAAGGCCTCGCGAGCTGCTTGAGCGGCTCCGCCAGCGCCTGGGCGAGGGGGGCGGAGACGCTCTTGGGGGCCACCTGGGTGACGTCCGCGAGGAAGCGCGCGCCGGTGGTCTTCACGGCCTCGGTCAGCTCCTCGGCGTCCACCCTCACGGGGGGCCGCATCAGCCGGGCGGGGCGGGCCAGGCTCACCACGAGCAGCTCCACCTCGGCGCCCACCCGTCTCAGGACCAGCTCCAGGTGGGCCTCCGCCAGGGAGACCTGGGCCATGGGCCGGCCCCCCGTGCGAAGAGAGGCCACTGCGCGCACCAAAGCGGGCACCACTTCTGCTAAGGACTCCTCCACCGCTCCGGACAGCAGGTCCACGCCGTCCAGTTCCAGTGCGATGGAATCCAGCGGGGAGGCCGAGGGTTCGCGTTTCCAGCGCTGTCCGATGCGTATGCGGGTCATCTTCCGTTCGTTGACAAGCCAGTTTAGCGATGGCTAGCATCCGCCGCCCATACGGACCTACATTTTTGTAACCGTTCGGAATTCTTGGGGAATACTCGATGACATTTTACGAGGCCGCGCTCCGCATCCTGGAGAGCGAAGGACGTCCCCTCCACTTCCTTGAAATCACCGAGAAGTCCATCCAACAAAGCCTGCTCTCCCACGTCGGCAAGACGCCCGAGGTGACGATGCTCTCGCGCCTGGCCGCCATGGCGCGTCGCACGAGGGATCGCAAGGTGATTGTGACGGCGAAGGACACCTTCGCCCTGGTGGACTGGTCGATTCCCGAGGACGTGGAGGCGCTGGCGCAGACAGGCGTAATCGAGCCGAATCCGGAAGAGGACCTGCCGCCGCTCAGGCCGGCGGAGCGCCACCCGGAGCCGCGCACGGACAACGTGCGAGCGGCGGGTCGGGGCAGTGAGCGCAAGCGCCGCCGGGACGAGGACGAGGAGCGGGGTGGAAAGCGCAAGCGCTTCCCGCCGCTGCCGGAGGTGGTGTTCGAGATCCTCAGCGACGCCGACGGTGGGCTGCGCACCGAGGCCATCATCGAGCGCGCCCGGAGCAAGGAGCTGTGCGCCGAGGACCTCACGGTGGAGGCGGTGCTCACGGCGCTCCTGGAGGATAACCAGCGTCGCATCGACGCGGGTCGCCGGCCGCAGTACGCGTTCAACAAGGACTCCGGCGAGGTGACGCTGGAGCGCGCGGGCTCGCCGAGCGAGGCGCCGTCGCTGGAACTGCAGGCCGCGTTCGCGCAGGCGCTGGGGATTCCGCTGGAGGCGGGCCGGCCGGTGCTGGCGCGCTCCTCGGCCGCGGCGGTCGCGGGCGAGCCGGTGGTGGACGCGGCGCTGCTCACCACGCTGCGCACGTCGCTCAAGGACGCGCGTCGCGCGGTGGCGCGAGGGCTGCGCAAGCGCCTGGGCGACGCGGACGTGGGCACGTTCGAGAAGTCCGTCGTGAAGATGATGCACGGGCTGGGCTTCCGCGAGCTGAAGGTGGCCAAGCGCTCCAAGGAAGGCCCCCTGCTCACCGCGCGCAAGCGCGAGGGCAGCGTGGAGCTGCGCTACGCGGTGCGGATGCTCAAGGGCACGCCCGGCATCGACCGCAAGTGCGTGCAGGAGCTGCGGCGCGACCTGAGCCACTACTCGGCGCAGGTGGGCCTGCTGGTGAGCGCGGGCGACGTGCGCGGCGATGCGCGCACCGAGGCGCAGGCCAGCGGCTCGCTGGTGATGCTGTGGTGCGGCGACGCGCTGGGGGAGAAGTTCCTGGAGGCCGAGACGGCCGTCACCGTCACCCGGGTGGAGCTGTACGAGATCGACGAGCGCTTCTTCGAGGCCGCCAAGCTGGACGCCGAGGAGGCCCAGAAGCGCCGCGAGGAGCGTCAGCGCGAGAAGCAGTCCCGCGAGGACGAGTCCCCCGAGGTCGCCGCGTCGTCGGAGCGCCCGCGCGAGAAGCGTCGCCGCGAGCGTGGCGAGAAGCGCGCGTCCGCTTTGGCTTCGTCCGATGAGGTGGAGGTCTCCTCCGAGGGCGGCGAGGCTCGCGCCCAGGGCGACGTCGCGGTCGAGGCCGCTCCCGCCGTGCCCGCGCCCCAGAACACGGGCTCCGAGGACGAGGAGGGCGAGGACGACGACGAGGGTGATGACGACGACCTGGAGGCCGCGAGCGCCTTCGTGGGCGCCCGTCCGGAGGGCGCCGAAGCGAACGGCGAGCCCGGCCAGGGCGACCGCAAGCGCCGCCGCCGTCGCCGTCGTGGACGTCGGGGTCGTGGGAACCGGGGCGCCGAGGCTGGCGCCACTCCGGCGGGTGGCACTCCGGCGGAGGCCGCGAACGGCGCCGCGCCCTCGGGCGAGGCCGTGAGCGCGCCCCAGGCGCAGGCGGAGGGCACTCCGGCTCCCGAGGGTGAGGCGAGCATCGCCGCGCCCCAGGCGCAGGCGGAGGGCACCCCCTCTCCCGACGGTGAGGTGGGCATCGCGAAGCACCAGGACCCGGTGGCCGCGCCCGAGGTCGGCGTGAGCGAGGCCACCGCGCCGAGCCCGGAGGCTGTCCCCGTGGCGGGCTCCCTGGCCGAGGCGCTGGAGGCCAGCACCCGGACCGAGGGCGTCGCCGAGCCCGAGGCGCCGGTTCGCGAGGCGCAGGTCCAGCCCGAGGCGGTCGTCCCGCCCGTGTCCGGTCCGGGAGCGGAGTCGCACGAGGTGCGAGAGGATGCGCACCGTCCCGCGAAGAGCCCATCCGAAGGGGGAGAGGGCTGACACCGTCTGGCGCGGAGGGTGGGAATGGCCGGCGCGGGCCCGCTCCGGGTGTTACCCTGAGGGGGCGATGAAGCCGGCCCTGATTCTCGCCTTCTGCGCCGTCCTCCTCGGCGCCTGCCGCTCGCAGGCGCCGCGCTATCCCGTCTCCCCGGTGGATGTCTCCGGAGCGACGGTGAAGGACAACGCCCTCCTGGGCCTGGCGCCCGAGGGCGTGGCGACGTTGTTCACCCAGTCCCTGAAGTCCTCCGGCCGCTTCGAGCTGAAGGGCGACGAGGTGACGAAGGACGTCCGGCCCTGGCGACTGACGCTGGACGTGCCCTTCACGCGCGAGGTCCTGAAGGAGGGGGATCCGCGCAGCTTCGCCGAGGTGGGCGCCAACCTCGTGCTGGAGCGCTTCGGAGGGGAGCTGCCCCAGCACTACGAGGTGGTGGGGCTGGGCGAGGCGCCGGTGATGGAGGACTCGCCCGCGGGCCGGCAGGCCGCCATGCGCGCCGCGCTGGACGCGGTGCTCAAGCAGGTGACGGACTCCGCGGTGATGCAGCTCAACGCGCTGGAGCGCACGGACGACGTGCTGGTGCAGGAGCTGCGCGCGGACGATGCGCGGCTGCGCGAGTTCGCGCTGCGCACGCTGGCCGAGCGCCAGCACCCCGCCGCGGCGCCGCTGCTCATCGAGCGGCTCAAGGAGTCCTCGGACGGGGAGGTGCTGCGCAAGACGATTGGCGCGCTGGTGGAGATGAAGGCGCGCGTGGCGGTGCCGGCGCTCATCGACCTGGCGCGCGGCAAGGACAACGGCTTCGTGCAGGAGCTCGTCTTCGCGGTGGGCGAGATTGGTGGCCCGGAGGCGGAGGCGTACCTGTATACGGTGGCCCAGGGGCATGACGCGCCCGCCGTGCAGGCCGCGGCGCAGCAGGCCCTGGAGACGCTCTACGCATCACGCAAGCACATCACCGCGGAGGCGCGTGGCCGGGACCACGCGGACTGACATCGAGATGAACCGTTCGTTCGGAGTGGGCGCCGCCGCCCTGCTGGCCACGCTGATGCTTGGGAGCGGCTGCTCCAAGCGCGTGGAGTCGGAGTCGCAGACGTCGTCCGTGGCCGGGAGCGTGGCGGACTACTACCCGCTCGCGGTGGGCAACAGCTGGACCTACCGGCTGAACGGCCGCGAGGACAAGCTCGTCACCGTGGAGATCCTCAAGCAGGAGGAGGGCTTCTTCCACGACAACCAGGGCGGCCAGCTCGCCGTGGATGCCTACGGACTGAGGGACCCCAAGCGCTACCTGCTGCGGGGCCCGCTGGAGACCGGCCATTCGTGGACGAACGTGGTGTCGGTGTCCTCCACCGAGCGCTATCGCATCGTCCAGGCGGGCAGCGCGTGTGACACCCCCGCGGGCACCTTCCCGTCCTGTGTGCAGGTGGAGGGGCGCAACCGCGTGGATGCCAGGGACACGCTCGTCAACGCGTGGACGTTCGCCCCCGGCGTCGGCATGGTGCGCATGGAGATCTTCCTGGAGACGGCCAACCAGCGGCGCATCCTCCAGACGCAGCTGGAGCTCACCGCCTATCAGGTGGGTGGGAGTCGTGCCCCCGGGGCGAGCACCCCACCGGCCGGCTGAAGGCCAGGAGGGAGGGCGAGGAGGGGCGTCCAAGGGCCCCTGCCCGGCGAGTTGAAAGCCCGGCCGCCGCTCCGTACCCTTGCGCTCTCGTGAGGTGTCGCCGTGGCCCTGGAATCGACCGAGCAGACGCAGGAGGAACTCATCCTCGGGTTCCTCTCCGAGAGTGGTGAGGACTACACCTCCGGGGAGGCCCTGTCGGGCAAGCTGGGGCTGTCCCGCACGGCGGTCTGGAAGCGGGTGGAGGCCCTGCGCACCAAGGGCTATCGCATCGAGGCCGTCCCCGCCCGGGGCTACCGGCTGGTGGAGGTCCCGGACCGCCTCACCGCGCTGGAGGTCGCGCCGCTGCTGGAGACCCATGACCTGGGCCGGACGGTCCATCACCACGCGGTGCTGGGCTCCACCAACGAGGTGGCGTTCCGGCTGGCGCAGGACGGCGCCGAGCACGGCGAGGTGGTGGTGGCCGAGCAGCAGACCTCCGGCAAGGGCCGCCGGGGCCGCGCCTGGGTGTCGCCGCCGGGGCTGAACCTGTACTTCTCCGCCATCCTCCGCCCGGAGCTGCCCCCCCAGCGCGCGCCGGAGCTGACGCTGGTGGCCGCCGTCGCGCTGGCGGAGACGCTGCGCGAGTGCGGGGTGGACGCCGCCATCAAGTGGCCCAACGACGTGCACATCGACGGGCGCAAGGTGGCGGGCATCCTCACGGAGCTGTCAGCCGAGCCGGAGCGGGTGCACTTCGTCATCGTCGGGGTGGGGGTCAACCTCAACTGCCAGGACGAGCACTTCCCCGAGGAGCTGCGCGGGGTGGCCACCTCGCTGTCGCTGGCCCGGGGCGAGAAGGTGCACCGCGCCCGGTTCGCCGCCTCCCTGTGGACGCGCCTGGAGGAGTGGCTGGACCTGTACCTGGAGACGGGCTTCGACGCGGTGCGCGCCCGGTGGAAGGAGCTGTCGTCCACCCTGGGGCAGGACGTGCTGGTGCGCACGGACCGCAGCGAGCTGCGGGGCCTGGCCGAGGACATCGACCCGTCCGGCGCGCTGCTGGTGCGCACGGAGGGCGGACAGCTGGAGCGCGTGCTGGCCGGAGACGTGGAGCAGCTGCGCCCCAGGCAGTCGCCGCGCCCGCGCCAGACGCCCCGCCGAGCGGCGCCTTCGGAGTAGAGTGCGCGGGGTGATGCTCCTGGCCATCGACGTTGGCAACACCAACACCGCCCTCGGGGTGTTCGAGGGCCGACGGCTGCTCGACCACTGGCGCGTGGAGACGAGCACCCGGCGCACCTCGGATGAGTACGGCATCCTGGTGCGCCAGCTCTTCTCGCACAGCGGCATCGACGCGGCGAAGGTGGGCGCGGTGGTGGTGTCCAGCGTGGTGCCGCCGCTCCAGTTCAGCCTGGAGAAGATGAGCGAGCGCTACTTCCGCATGCGGCCCATGTTCGTGGGGCCTGGCGTGAAGACGGGCATGCCCATCCTCTACGACAACCCCCGCGAGGTGGGCGCGGACCGCATCGTCAACGCGGTGTCCGCGTACGAGAAGCACCGCTCGGCGCTCATCGTCGTGGACTTCGGCACCGCCACCACGTTCGACGCGGTGTCCGCGCGGGGCGAGTACCTGGGCGGCTGCATCTGCCCGGGCATCAACATCTCCATGGAGGCCCTGTTCCAGAACGCCTCCAAGCTGCCGCGCGTGGAGTTCGCGCGGCCGCCGCATGTCATCGGCCGCAACACGGTGCACTCGATGCAGTCGGGGCTCGTGTACGGCTACGTCGGGATGGTGGACGGCATCTGCGCGCGCATGCAGGCCGACCTGGGCCACCCCGTGAGGGTCGTCGCCACCGGAGGGCTCGCGCCGCTGGTGGCCAGTGAATCCAAGGCCATCCACGAAGTGGACGAGTTCCTCACGCTCGAGGGCCTGCGCATCATCTACGGAAGGAACCACGCGACATGACCACCGCCGCCCCCAGCAACGTCCCGGCGCCTCCCCCGGGCTGCCCCTTCAACGCGGAGTTCCTCCCGCCCAACCTGCGCAAGCACGTGGACCCGGCCGCGCCGGTGCCGCTGCGGATGATGGCCGCCAAGTCGCTCGTGCCGCTCAGCCCGTCCGACATGCTGGGCGCGCTGTACATGCTGACGTACGACCCGGACGCGGGCGTGCGCGAGACGGCGGCGAAGACGTCCGCGGGCCTGCCCGAGAAGATCCTCGGCTCCGCGCTGCGCGACGAGGAGGTGCAGCCCCAGGTGCTGGGCTACTTCCTTGGGCTGCTCAAGGACAAGGACGCCTACGCGGAGATGCTCGTCCTCAACTCGAACACGCCCGACGAGGCCGTGGCCCAGGTGGCGCGCGAGTGTGGACCGAAGCTGGCGGAGATCATCGGGCAGAACCAGCTGCGCCTGTTGCGCTACGAGGACATCCTGCGCGGCCTGTGCGCCAACGCCCAGGCGCCGGTGTCCCTCATCGACAGCGTCTGTGACTTCGCGGTGCGCAGCGGCCTGCAGCTGACGGACGTGCCGCAGATGAAGGCCGCGCGCGTGCGCCTGTTCGGCCCCGAGGCCGCCGAGGCCCCGCCGGACCCGGGGCCCACCGCGCAGGAGGTGCTCCAGGAGATGGGCGGCGAGGTGGCGGACGAGAACGCCGCGCCCATGGAGGAGGGCAAGCGCCTGACGCTGGCCCAGCGGCTGATGAAGATGTCCATCGCGGAGAAGATCAAGCTGGCCACGCTGGGCAACAAGGAGGCCCGCGGCGCGCTCATCCGCGAGACGAACAAGCTGGTCGCCGTCGCGGTCATCCGCAGCCCGCGCATCACCGACGGCGAGGTGCTCGCGTGCGCCTCCAACCGCGCGATGATGGATGACGTCCTGCGCGTCATCTACAACAACCGCGAGTGGACCAAGAACATGAAGGTGAAGCTGGCCCTGGTGAAGAACCCCAAGGTGCCGCTCACCGTCACGATGAAGTTCCTCAATGCCCTGCGCGACGGCGAGCTCAAGGACCTGAGCCGCGACAAGAACGTGCCGGCCGCGGTGCAGACGTTCGCCAAGAAGCTGCTGGAGAAGAAGACCGCCCCCAAGAAGACCGACGACAAGTAGTCGGGGCGGAGTGGGGGAGCCCTCTTTCAAAGAGGGCTTCGACCCCGGGGACCACCGCCGCTCCAGCGCCTCGCGTCGAGCCCGTGGCGGGAGCGGCGTGGAGGCTGCCTCAGGCCGCCGCTTCGTCGGCGTCGTCGGCCACGGAGGAGGCGTTCTCCTCGAGCAGCTGCTGGGCGATGGCGAGCGCCTTCTTCGTCTTCTCGCGCAGCTTCTCGTCGTTCTTGATGCGCGCGTAGAGCTTGGTGACCCGCTCCTCGTTGCGCACGGCGGTGGCCTCCAGCTCGGCGATACGGCGGCGCAGCTCGTCGGCCTCCTCGGCCGCGCGGGTGCCCTGCGCGGACAGCTCCGTCTGCGTCTGCTCCAGCTGGGAGCGCAGCTCCTCGGCCTCGCGCTGGGCGCTCTCCACCTGCCCGCGCAGGGTGTCGGCCTCCTCGCGCGCCGTCTGCACGTCGACCTCGAGCTGGCCGGTGCGGTTGCGCAGCTCCTCCAGCTCCGCGTTGAGGCCCGCCGTCTGCGCGGCCTGCTGATCCAGCTCCTCCTGGAGCGTCGTCACCTGGGCGGCGGCGCCACGCGCCTCCTCCTTGGAGGTGGCGAGCTGCTGGTCCACGCGCTTGCGCTCCGCCGTCAGCGTGTCCACGCGGGTGGTGAGCGTCTTGATCTGCGCGTCGCGCCGGGCCATCTCCGACTCGGTCGTGCTGGAGGCCTGCTCGAGCTCCAGGTGCTGGTCCTTGAGCTCGACGATCTCCTGGTCCTTCTGGTTCAGCTCCGTCTTGAGGCGGAGGATCTCCTTGTCGCGCTTGTTGACGGCGTCGCGCAGGGCGAAGGTGTCCTTGTCGTTCTTGCCGGTGGCGGCGCGGGCCGTCTCCAGCTCGGTGGCCTTGCCCTCCAGCTCGGCCTCCAGCTCACGCACCCGGTCCTCGGCCTGGGAGGCCGTGCCGCGCGAGTCCTCCAGCGCGGCCTGCAGCTCGGCCACCTTCGCGCGCAGGCCGCGCAGCTCGGCGGCGTCCACGGCGGAGGTGACGGGCGCCGCGGCCACGGGCGCGCTGGTGGCCACCGCGGGCGTGCGCGCGGGCGGCGTCGGCGTGCGCGCGGGGGGCGGGGTGGTGGCCTTGGGCGGCTCGATGACCTTCAGCGGGGCAGGCGCCACCGGCGCGGTGGCGACGGGCATGAAGCCCACCACCGTCTTCTCCGAGTCGTCCAGCGAGTCCAGCGCGTCGTCCGCGTCCGAGCCGAGCGCGTCCAGGCCGGAGAAGTCCTCCTCCACGCCCTCGACGACGGCGTCGGGCGGGGCCTCCACGGGCTCCTCGACGATGGCGGCGGGCTCGGGCTCCGGCGACGACATGTCGCTGAAGGCCGCGTCCAGGTCCAGCTCCTCGCCGGCGACCGCGGGCTCCTCGTCCTCGCCGGTGTCGACGGAGATCTCCTCACCGAAGTCCGCCGTCATCGGCTCGTCGCCGAGCGCGTCCAGCGTGAGGCTCTCGTCGACCACGTCCTCGGAGACGGCCACTTCGGGGAAGCCGATGATGGCGCCCACGCGCTCGGTGAGCAGGTTGGCGTCCACCGGCATGGGCACGTACTCGTCCGCGTGCGCCTTCAGCTTGCGGTGCTGCGCGAAGCCATCCGGGTTGCCGACGATGACGATGGGGACGTTCTTGAGGTCGTCGTCCTTCTTCAGCTTGCCGCAGATGAGGTAGCCGTTCTGTCCGGCGGACAGCTCCACGGCCAGCACGACGAGGTCGGGCCTGTCGCGGCGAATCTGCTCCACGCTGCCCTTGCCGTCCGCGGTGTCCTCCACGGTGAAGCCCCGTCCCTCCAGGACGGGCCTCAGGGTGGCTGCGAGGGCGGTGTCGCTCTTCTCGACGATCAGGATTTTCTTGGACATGTAGGAACGGCCCGACCTGGGTGCGGCGCGCGCGGGCGCCACGAGTGACGGTGGCGCGCGAGGAAAGAAGCGCCGTCGAGGCTATCGGCCATGTCAGGGACCGTCAAATGTTCGGGCCGTACGAAACTCCGCCCGCAGGGCAGTCGGGCAGGCGCCACGGCGCGAGCAACACCGCGCTTCAGGGAAACGACGCGGGCTCGATGGAGACGGCGGGACGCGAGCGCGCGGGCATCGGGAGTGTCTGGTACGAGTAATTCCCGTCCGCGGACTCCATCGCCCGGGGCGTGCTGGCCAGGGTGGCGCCGTGCTCGCGCTCCTCGAGCATGCGCAGGATGTCACGCTCGTCCATGTCGGTGACCATCTCGTAGACGACCTCGTGGTCCCGCCAGGTCACGATGTTGAAGCCCTGCGCGGAGTCCACCTCCACCGCGGGCAGCGCCTGGGGACGCGGGCTCGCCTCGTCCGGCACCACGAACACGCCGAGCCGACGACTGGGGCCCCCCTCGTCGGGGAGCGTCTCGTAGCTGATGTACGCGACCTCGCGGCCGTTGAGGATGGAGATGCGGCCGCCCAGCGGCTTGGCGCGAGGCAGCTGCGGCAGGGCGACGCGAGGATCCACCGTGCCCTTGAACCACGTCTCCAGCTGCTCGGAGTTGGACGCGGTGACTTCGTACGGCAGCGGACGCTTGAAGCGCAGGACCAGCTCCTCCTTCGCCAGCCGCTCCCGCTTGCCCGCCTGATACGCGGACCAGCCGCTCGTCACCGTCACCACCACCAGGGCGACGGCGCCCGCGCGCAGCCAGACCCCATATTGCGCGCGGCGGTGCTCCTGGTGGAGCCCCTGGGCGATGCCCGCGCGGAGCGAGGCCGGGGCCTGCATCCGCTGCACGGAGTGTCTGGCGGCCCGCCGCAGGGCGAGCTGCATGTTCCGCTCTTCCTCCACGCGGCGCTGACATCCAGCGCACGCGGAGAGGTGGGATTCGAGGTCGACCCGCTCCTCCGGCTGGAATTCGCCGTCGAGGTACGGATACAGAAGCCGTTCGAGTTCCTGGCAGGTCATGGGCGCGCGGTAGGAACCTGTTTCTACCCCGTCTTCTTCCTTTGACGATACTCTTCGAGGTTCGCCGGGGTCTCCGCGCCCTCTCCCTCATGGCGGAAGACACCCTGGCCCACCGCGTACTCGCGCAGCGTCTTCTGCAGGAGCTTGCGGCCCCGGAACAGGCGGCTCATCACGGTGCCAACAGGGCACTCGAGGATCTCGGCGATCTCCTTGTAGGAGAACTCCTGCAGGTCCGCGAGGATGACCACCAGCCTGAAGTCGATGGGCAAGGAGTCGATGGCGCGCAGCACGTCGTCCGACAGGAGCCGGTCGAAGAAGTACTGCTCCGGGTTGGCCGCGAAGTCCGTCGCGTCCCGGCTCACGAAGCGCTCGTGCACCGCCTCGCGCTCGACGCCCTCCACCACCGTGCGCTCCTTCACCTTGCGCCGGTAGCGGTTGATGAACGTGTTGGTGAGGATCTTGAAGAGCCAGGCCTTGATGTTGGTGCCCCGCTCGAACTTGTCGAAGAAGCGGTAGGCCCTCATGCAGGTGTCCTGCACCAGGTCCTCGGCATCGCGCTCGTTCTTCGTCAGGCGCAGGGCCGCCGAATAGAGCGGGTCCAGGTGGGCCAGCGCCAGTTCCTCGAATTCCTGCTTCGTCCGGTTGGGTTGTCTGAAATCCAACATGTCCCGCCTTCCAGAGGCCCGAAACAATTGGGGAATGAGTTGTCGCCTGCCCATCAATGTATGCACGGGAACAGAACTGGCAACAACGGCTTCCCAGTCACACCCGCCCGTCCGGTCGCTTCGGGTACGCCAGACTCCCGACGGGGAACTTTATTCCCCATTTCAATAACGAAGGGGAGACGGGATGTCGCCATCCACGCCTCCCCCTCGGGAAGTGCCCTGCCTGTCAGGCTGCTGGGCGGGCTACTTGCGCGCGAGCGCCTCGGAGATGGAGAGGTACTCGTACCCCAGGTCCTTGGCGACGGCCTCGTAGGTGACGTGGCCGTTGTAGGTGTTCATCGCACGGGCCAGGGCGCGGTCCGACTTCACGGCCTCCACCAGGCCCATGTCGGCGATCTTCCGCGAGTAGGGACGGGTGGTGTTGGTGAGGGCGTACGTGGAGGTCTGGGGGACGGCGCCGGGCATGTTGGCGACGCAGTAGTGGACGACGCCGTGCACCTCGAACGTCGGGTTGTCGTGCGTGGTGGGCTTGCAGGTCTCGATGCAGCCGCCCTGGTCCACCGCGACGTCGACGACGACGGAGCCCGGGGTCATCTCGGAGATGAGCGACTCGGAGACGAGCTTGGGCGCCTTGCCGCCGGGGATGAGCACCGCGCCCACGACGAGGTCGGCCTCGCGCACGGAGGCGGCGATGCTCTCCGTGTCGGAGGCGAGCACGCTGACGCGGCCGAGGAACACGTCGTCCAGGTAGGTCAGGCGCTCCAGGTTGACGTCGAGGAGGGTGACCTCGGCGCCCATGCCCACGGCGACCTTGGCGGCGCACAGACCGACGACGCCGCCACCGATGACGGTGACGCGGCCGCGGCGCACGCCGGGCACGCCGCCCAGCAGGATGCCCTTGCCACCGTGCGCCTTCTCCAGGCACGCGGCGCCCACCTGGATGGCCATCTTCCCGGCCACCTCGGACATGGGCTTGAGCAAGGGCAGGCTGCCGTCATCCAACTGCAGCGTCTCGTACGCGACGGCCGCCGCCTTCTTCTTCACCAGCGTCTTCGTCAGCTCCGGGTCCACGCCGGCCAGATGGAAGTACGTGTAGATGATCTGCCCGGGCTGGATGCGCTCGTACTCCGGCGCGATGGGCTCCTTCACCTTGACGATCATCTCCGCGCGCTTCCAGACCTCGTCCGCGCTGGCGACGAGCGTCGCGCCCACGCGCTGGTACTCCGAGTCGGGGATGCCAGAGCCGACGCCGGCGTTCGTCTCGACCAGCACCGTGTGGCCCGCGCTCGTGAGCGCGCGCACGCCCGCAGGCACCATGCCGACGCGGTACTCACGGGTTTTGATCTCCTTGGGAACTCCGACGATCACGACTTGCCTCCGAGAGGGGGACTGAAAAAGCGCGCGGACCCTAACGGGGCCCCTAGAGGGAATCAAGGCGTCCGCCCAAGCGGTGCCCATGCCACCGGTGAGCCTTTGTTACCTCGGAGGGATGACGCGCGGCGTTGAATGCAGTGCGTCCGATGACGGTTCGCCATCGAAACAGAAGGGGGGCCGGTGGTAGTTAGCGTCCCCATGACGTCCGCGCCGAAGCTGCTGTTCGCCGACCCCAAGGGCCGGGTGATGGAGCATCCCTACCTGCTGGCCACGCTGCGCAGCGGAGAAGAGCTCGTTCCTCCCCAGGACAAGCCCATCCCGCTGCCGTCCGCCGGGCGGCTGGTGCACCTGCCGGGCAGGCTGCCCGTCGGCCTTCATCCCGACACGGGCGAGCTGGAGCTGGTGCGGCAGATGAACGTGGGTGGCAAGACGTTCGTCCCCAACGCGGTGGGCGCGCTGCTGCCACCGGGCTACACGCGCACGTTCCTTCCGGGAGAGGTGAAGGGGGACGGGCCGGTGCTGCCGCAGTGGGCGTACACGGCGGCGGCGTGGGTGAAGGACGGGCCGGTGGCGTGGGCCATCCACACGGACCGCCGCTCGCATTGGGATCCGGAGCGCTACTCCACGCCGGACATGAAGGCGCTGGTGGACGCGCACCTGAAGCGCTTCCCGGACAACCGCGTGCTCAAGCAGCTCAAGACGTGCGCGCTGTTGTACCGGTGCTTCACGTCGCAGAACACGTTCTATGTCCGCGACGAGGCGGCCATCCCCGCATCCGTGATGTGCAACGCGCGCTGCGTGGGCTGCATCTCCGACCAGCCGGCGGACGGTCCTCCCGCGTCGCATGAGCGCATGGATGACGGGCCCACCGCGGAGGAGATGGGCGCCATCGGCCTGTTCCACCTGGAGAACGCGCAGGGCCGCACCATGGTGAGCTTCGGCCAGGGCTGCGAGGGCGAGCCGCTCACGCGCTGGAAGTTCATCGCGGAGTCCATCCGCTACATGCGCGCGCGCACGCAGAAGGGCTCCATCAACATCAACACCAACGCCAGCCTCACCCGGGGCCTGGAGGCGCTGCTCGACGCGGGCCTGGACGCCGTGCGCGTGTCGCTCAACGCGGCGACCAAGGGGCTCTACGAGGCGTACTACAAGCCGGTGAAGTACGGCTGGGAGGACGTGGAGGCGTCCATCGCCCTCGCGCGCGAGCGCGGCGCGTACCTGGCGCTCAACCTGCTCCTGTTCCCCGGCGTCACGGACCGCGAGGGCGAGGTGAAGGCGCTGGAGCGGCTGGTGAAGAAGTACCGCGTGGACCAGGTGCAGACGCGCTCCCTGGCCATCGACCCGCTCCAGTACCTGGAGGCCGCGCGCGACGTGGGCGCGGGCGGAGAGCCGGTGGGCGTGCGCACGCTGCTGCAGCGGCTGAAGGCGGCGCGGCCCGGCATCATCATCGGCAACTTCGCGCGGGGACTCGAGGAGCGCGAGAACGCCGCGGGACGCGGGTAGGGCGCTCGACCCGGGAGGACGGAGCCCGGTGAGCAGGGCCCTGCATCCAGGACGGGACGACGTGGGCGGAGGGCTACTCGCCGCCCTGGGGCATCAGCTCCTTGGCCACCAGGTTGCTCATCACGGCGTCCTTGGGGATGTAGCCGTCGGCGCCGGCCTCGCGGCAGATGCGCTGGAGCTCCTCGACATTCTCTCCGGAGCACAAGAGCACCTTGATGCCCTTGAAGAGGCTGTTGCTCTTGATGAAGCGGCAGAACTGCTCGCCGTTCACGTTGGGCATGCGCACGTCCAGCAGCACCAGGTCCGGACGCGTCTGCTTCTTGAGGATGATCTTCGTGGCCTTGTCCGCGGTGTCCGCGACGTGGACCTCGAAGCCCTTGGTGACCAGGTCCGCCTCGATGATCCGCGCGGTCATCTCACTGTCGTCGACGATGAGGATGCGCGGCTTGCGGCCGCCCGTGCTGGGCGGGGCCTTGAGGTGCTCTTGTGCTCCGGAGAGAATGTCGAGGAGCTCCAGCGCATCT
>NZ_SRLW01000253.1:0-14494 GCF_006518215.1 Myxococcus sp. AB025B | reverse complement strand
CGCGTGCTCCTGCATCCGCGCTGCGTGAACTGCCATCCGGATGGGGACAGCCCCTTCCAGGAGATGGGCTTCAAGCCGCATGACCCGCCCGTGACGCGAGGCCCCGAGGGCTTCGGCGTCGTGGGCACCGGCAGCCAGTTGGACTGACGCGCGGCCTCCGGGGGCGTGCTCTGGAGGAAGAACGAGATGGAGCCATCCTCGGACCGCCTCAACGTGCGCGAGCGATCTCCCAGCGAGTACCGGTGGATGTCGTTCTCCACCAGCATGTGGCTCTTCGCGTCGTACGCGGTGAGGGACCAGAAGAAGCGCACCGGAGGAATCGCCTCCTTGGGGAAGCGCAGCACGTAGCGGGCACGCGCCCCATCGAGCGGACGGCCGGCGCCATCCAGGTGGGTGATGGGATAGACGGCCTCGGCCGCTGAGTTCGCGTAGAGGTAGTTCCACGCCACTCGGGCGCGCAGCGCGTAGTCGTCGCCGAAGTCACCCACCTTCGGGTCCGGCAGCTCCCACCCCTGATGCAGCATCGGCCGCTGCTGGATGGACTCGCGGGCCTCGCGGACTCCCGCCAGCATCGCGTCACGGAGGACCGGTGGCAGCGACTTCGCGTCGAAGGACTCCCCGGGGCGCACCCCGGCGCGCGCGAGCCTTGCCAGCAGCGGTCGCTCCGCGTCGGAGAAGCGGTGCCACTGCATCATGAAGTTGAGGTACTCGAACGCCTTCAGCGACGCGTCCGCCTTGTCATCGAAGTACGGAGGCCACGAGACCTCGGGGAGCTTCGGCGCCGGCAGCCCGGAGAACACGTGGAGCGGCGTCGCCTTGAACTCCCGCTGGAGCGGGACCGCGGCTGACAGGTCCTTCGGGCCGTCCACGCCGACGCGCAGCAGCGCCGCCACGAACCAGGAGTCGGAGCGGATGATGCTCGCGTCCTTCAGCGGCTCGGGCAGCGGCCCCGTCCAGTCAGGCCCCGAGACGACGAACCGCCCGGGGGCCGTGCCCGTGGCCCGCGTGCCGATGTACGGCAGGTTGTTCGTCGTGATGTCGACCAGCTGGATGCAGAAGTAGCGCCCGCTCAGCTCCGGCGTCTCCACCACCACGGGCCCGCCTCGCAGGTCCAACACCGCCACCGAGTAGAGCGTGTCGTTGTTCGGGGAGACGACCTCCCGGTCCTCGGGGGTGAACAGCCGGGAGAAGTGCAGGAACTGGTTGGCGGGCCGGAGCTGTGGCGACTCCGGACGGAAGTTCAGCGCGAACAGCCGATAGTGCTCCACCAGGGGCAGGCCGAAGACATACGCCTCATGCGCGAGGTCTCGCGCCTCCTGGGGCGACAGCCCCGTGGTCGATTGCTCCAACATGACTCACCTCGATGGCGTGGGTGCCGGGTCCGAAGCCCGGCTCATGCCCGCAAGCTGAGCCGCCACTTCCACCCGGGCAACGCCGTCGCCGGACGGCAGGGGGTGAGCCCGCTACGCCGGCACGCCACCGGGAGGAACCCGCTTCGAGCCCCCGGACTCCCCATGTCGCTTCACCCACAGCTTGTACGGCGTCAGCGCCAGGACGCGGATGACGACGTACGCGCCCACCACGCCCGCCACCTCGAGCGCCCGGTAGTTCGGATAGCTCTGGGTGATGATGGTCATCGACAACACCGGATGCGCGAAGGCCGCGGCCAGCACCACCGCCTTGCGGTCCTCCATTCGCGGCGCCCCCGCCCAGTGTCCCAGCACGGCCGAGATCGTCACCAGCATCACCAACGCCACCACCGCGAGCCACGCGGTGTGGATGAGCTTCGGACCAACGATGAAGAGCACGCCCACCGACACGGCGATGAGCAGCACGTTGAACACCCGACCACACCAGCGCGCGAGCCTCCGGGCCAGGCTCGGGAAGTAGTGCCCCACCGCGACTCCCACCATGAGCGGAGGGACGATCTTCACCAGCAGCAGCTGGAAGACCAGGCTCGGCGCCGCCCTGAACTCGACGCCCAGGAGCCGGTCCACGCCCCGCACCCAGAGCGGCACCGTCACCAGCGCGAAGAGGCTGAGCAGCAACAACAGGTTGAGGGACGTGGTGCTGCTGGCGCCCAGCGAGCGGGCCTGGTTCACCTGGAGGGGCGCGCCCGGACAGACGGCCATGAGCAGGATGGCGCTGGCCACCACCGTCGGCAGCCGGAAGACATGGACCAACGCGATGGCCACCAACGGCACCAGCAGGAGCACCACCAGCAGCGAGCGCGCATACAACGCCGGGCGCTCCAGGACGTGCCGGAGCTCACCGGGCCTTCGCTCCAGTCCCTGGGTGAACATGAACAGGGTGACGATGTTGCCCAGCACGAACACGGCCAGGGTCCTGAGCATGCCCGCCTCCTCCCAGGCGGCACGCACACGAGCCGCCGTCGTTGGATATCCTCACGTCCGCCCGCGGCCGACAGTCCTCGGCGGACAGGCACCCGAGCGAAGGCCGCCGCTCAGCCCATGCTCTGGCGCAGCTGGTTCACCACCGCCAGGAACTGCCGGTCCACCATCAGCAGGATGACGAGCGGCGCCAGCCCGGCCGCGCCCACCGCCAGCAGCCCGCGCTGGTCCCACGGGAACAGCTTCATCTTGCGAGCCACCATGAAGGACGAGCCCAGGTCCGCCAGCGACGAGAAGTCCGGCGCGCCGAGCGCGGGGAGCTCGGGCTGCTTCTGGAACCATCGGCCCTCGAACTCGCGCGAGTGGTGCGCCGCGACGGCGGAGAACCACGGGTCTCCTCGCCGCTTGGCCGCCACCAGCGGCCGGAAGAAGCACGCCAGTGGCGCGAAGACGGCCAGGCAGGCCAGCACGGCATAGAGGACCTGGGGCATGATGTAGTCCAGCGGGGACTCGGTGATGGCGGCGGCGTTCGTCCGGAACGAGTACGACGCCACCGGCACGGACACCGCGAACACCACCGGCGCGAAGCTGGCCTGACAGACGGCCAGGAACCCCAGGCCGCCCGACTGGTCCGGGTGCGTGAAGGCCAGGCGAAGCGGAAGCCGCGAGACGCGCAGCAGGAAGACCGCCCACACGACTCCGCGCCACAGCCACCGCAGCACCAGGAAGCGCACCAGCGGCTGGGCCACACAGAGGTACCAGCCGCCCGCGAGCGACGGCTGGCCCCAGGACGACACCTGCCACGCCCGCGACGGGTCCGGCGACGTGAGCCACGCGAACGCGATGACCAGCCCCAGCAGCACCAGCTCCACGCCCGCCGAGTCACACCACCGCGTGCACCTCCGGGCCAGCGCCTCCAGCGCGCCCCGTCCCCGCTCGCCCACCAGGTCCGCCCGGAGGAACTGACGCGCCGCCGCGCCCAGGCGGCTGTCGATGTAGGGGCCCGACGCCACGAGCACCGGCAGCGACAGCAGCAGCTCGCCATGGACCTGGAGATCCCGAAGCAGCAGGCGCGGGGCGTCGCCCCCCTGCATCCACGTCATCAGGACGAGCGGCACCCAGCACCCCAACGCGAGCCCGAGCGCGAAGAGGCCGGAGCGGCGCGGCTCGACACCCCGCAGCCGTCGTCCCAGCGTCTGGAACGGACCGCCCCTCACCAGCGAGAAGTCCGACAGCGTCTCCGCGTCCATCATGGGAGCACCCGCGAGCCGACGGGCCTCAGTACTCCTCGAACATCCGCTGCACGCGCGTGGGGTCCTGGGTCTCCAGCAGCGCCAGCTGGAGCAGCACGCGCGACTTCGCGGGGTTCAGCTCCCCGGAGGCCACGAAGCCCTTCTGGTCGTCGTTGATTTCGTTGTTGCGCAGCACCAGGCCGCTCGGCAGGCGCGTGCTGCGCACCACCACCACGCCCTTCTTCACGTGCTTCGCCAGCGTGTCGAGCGCGGGCTGGGTCATGTTCCCATCCCCCACCCCCGCGATGACCAGCCCCTTGGCGCCGTTCTTCACCGCCGAGTCGATGAGGTCCGGGCTCATGTTCGCGTGCGCGTAGAGGATGTCCACGCGCGGCAGCGTGCTCTCGCCCGCGATGGAGAACTCGGAGTCCACCGTGTGCCGCTTGTCCATCTTCTCGAACCAGTGGATGTCGCCCGTGTTGACCACGCCCGCGGGCCCGCGGTTCAGGCTGCGGAAGGTCTCCACGTTGGTGGTGTTCGTCTTCGTCACGTTGCGGGCCGCGTGGATTTCGTCGTTGATGACGATGAGCACGCCCCGCCCCTTCGCCTCCGGCGACGCCGCCACGGCCACCGCGTTGTAGAGGTTGCCCGGCCCGTCCGCGCTGGTGGCCGTGGCGGGCCGCATGGAGCCCACCAGGACCACCGGCTTGTCGCTCTTGACCACCAGGTCCAGGAAGTACGCCGTCTCCTCCAGCGTGTCCGTGCCGTGCGTGACGACGACGGCGTCCACGTCCGGCGAGGCCAACAGCGCGTTGGTCCGCTTCGCCAGCTTCAGCCACACCGCGTCGTTCATGTCCTGGCTGCCGATGTTCACCACCTGCTCACCGGACAGCCGCGCCAGCTTGTCCAGGTTCGGCACGCCCTTGATGAGGTCCTCCACCTTGAAGGCCCCCGCCTTGTAGCCATACCCCTGGGGACTGCCCTGCGCCCCGGCGATGGTGCCGCCCGTCGCCAGGATGCGCACCGACCGCGGCGGCTCCGCGTCCTTGCCCGCCTTCGCCTTCGTGCCCGCCGGAGCCTCGCGGGTCGACGCCGCGTCCGTGCCGGGGGGCGCGGGCCGGGCCTGGCCCTCCTGCGCGGCGATGCCCGCGCCCGTCAGCAGCAGGCCGACCGCGCACAACAGTCCTCGCATCGGGTTCTTCGAGCCATTCATGATGGGCCTCCGTCGAAGGTGGGAATCTTCGCGCGCTCACGAGTCCAGCTCGCGCCCCTTCCACTCCTGGATGGCGCGGATGACGATGTCCTTCAGGCCCTGGCCGATGCGCGGGTAGGCCTCGTCGTCCAGGTTCGCCAGCGACACGCGGGCCGACCACTCCGGCCCCTCGAAGCCGCTGCCGTTGAGCAGCACCACGCCATGCCTGCGCGCCAGCGCGAGCACGATGTCGAGCGGGTCATGCCGCGCCTCCTCGTACTCCACGAAGTCCTTCCCCACGTGCTTGCGCCCCCACGCCTCCAGGTCGAGCGTCTGGTAGTACGCCGAGCGCAGCGGGTCCTCCGGCAGGTCCACGCCCAGGCCCTGGTACAGCGCGGCCAGCCGCTCGCGGCAGATGCCCCGGCAGCGCTTCTTGTACGCGTCGTCCTTGTCCAGGAGCGCGAACAGCGAGAACAGCGACATCTGGAGCTGCTGCGGCAGGGACAGGCCCGCGGTGTGGTTCAGCGCCACCGCGCGGCTGTCCGCCACCATCCGGTCGATGAACTTCAGCCGCTCGGGCTCGAGGGTGATGGAGCCGTAGCGCTCCTCGAGCATCTCGCGCTGGGCGGCCGGAAGGCGCGCGATCATGTCGTCGAGGATGTTGTCCTCGTGGAGCGCGACCACGCCCAGGCGCCAGCCGGTGCACCCGAAGTGCTTCGAGTACGAGTAGACGAGCAGCGTGTTGTGGGGCAGCTCCGCCGCCAGCGAGCGGAAGCCCTCCACGAACGTGCCGTACACGTCATCCGTCAGCAGCAGCAGGTCCGGCCGCTTCTCCCGGACGGTGTCCACCAGCAGGTCCAGCGACTCGCGCCGCATCGCCGTCGCGCCCGGGTTGCCGGGGTGGACCACGAAGAAGGCCTTGATGCGAGGGTCCTCCAGCTTGCGCAGCTCCGACTCCGGATACTGCCATGAGTGCCGCCCCTCCTCGGTCATCTCGCTCTGCCGGATGTCCACCGTGCGCAGGTCGAACTCCTCCAGGCGCGGAATCTCCAGGTAGGGCGTGAAGATGGGCGTGCCCAGGGCGATGGTGTCCCCCTTCTGGAGCAGGCCGTTCACCATCAGCGAGCGGAAGATGTACGTCATCGCCGCGGTGCCGCCCTCGACGGCGAACAGGTCGAAGCGCCCCGGCGGCGGACGGCCATCACACATCTCCTTCGCCAGATAGGACTGAACGATTCGCTCCGCGTGGACGAGCATCCGGTCCGGCACCGGATAGTTGTCGCCGATGGCCGCGTCGGTGAGCTCCCAGACGAACGCGTCCTCGTCGAAGCCCAGCTCGCGCACGCCGTGCTCCAGCGAGTCGCGCAGGAGCCTCACCGCCGCGCTGTCCTCCTGTGCGTCCAGGAAGTCGCGCAGCCGCCGGGCGATGTCCGGTGACTTCGGCATGCCCGCGAGCCCCACCTCGGGCTCGTTCCAGGTGCGGCGGCTCTCGCTCAGCGCGAACTGCCCCATCAGGAAGAACGCCTCGCGCGGCGTGGTGGCAATCCAGTTGGGGTTGCCCCGCCCCGCGTTGAGCATCACCGCCGCGCGCGTCTT
The DNA here is from genome assembly GCF_006518215.1 of Myxococcus sp. AB025B. Lineage (NCBI taxonomy): Bacteria > Pseudomonadati > Myxococcota > Myxococcia > Myxococcales > Myxococcaceae > Myxococcus > Myxococcus sp. AB025B. The sequence goes on along the minus strand of NZ_SRLW01000253.1, from coordinate 8,123 downwards.
CGCGGACTCGTCCGCCATCTCGATGAGCGTGTCCTTCAGCTCGAAGGGGCTGAGCTTGTGGAGCTCGCGGGGCGTGGTGGTGTCCGTCCGCTCCCTCACGCGCGTCTCCGTCTCGGTCCTCGTCTCCATGAGCCCCTCCTGCACGTTGGCGACAGGACGTTGTCCACGCGTGTACACGCCGCCAATCCGAAGGCGGACACGCCGCGGGCGCTCGCAGGTCCGGGTGCCTCCGAGCACCCGGGGCCCCTCGGTCGCCCCGCCCCGCGGGGCCCGGTTGTCCCGCGCGACGAAGCCACCCAGCTTGCCGCCTGGGGCCACGAGCGTGCCCCTCCACCGGTGTGGACAGACGAAGAGCGAGGCGGCGGATGAGCGTGGATGTCGTCGGTGAAACCCAGGGCCTGCAGTCCCCCGTCTCGCGCAACGAGGTGACGGAGAAGGACGCCCCCGACATGGACCTGGTGTGGATTCCGGGCGGCACCTACTGGATGGGCTCCGACCATCACTATCCCGAGGAGAAGCCCGCGCACCAGGTGACGGTCAGCGGCTTCTGGATGGACCGCCACACCGTGACGAACGCCGACTTCGCGCGCTTCGTCGAGGCCACCGGCTACGTCACCGTCGCCGAGCGTCCGCTGAATCCGGACGACTTCCCCGGCGCCACACCGGAGCTGCTCGTGCCCGGCTCACTCGTCTTCCGCAAGACGGCCCAGCGCGTGAGCCTGAAGGACCTGACGCAGTGGTGGGCCTATACCCCCGGCGCCTGCTGGAAGGCCCCGGAAGGACCCGGCAGCACGTGGCTCGGCCGCGAGCGCCACCCGGTGGTCCACGTCGCCTTTGAAGACGCGGAGGCCTACGCCACCTGGGCCGGCAAGGCCCTGCCCACCGAGGCCGAGTGGGAGCGCGCGGCCCGCGGCGGCCTGGACCGCAAGGTGTACGTCTGGGGCGACGAGTTCTCTCCGGGAGGCCAGCAGATGGCCAACATCTGGCAAGGAGAGTTCCCCTGGCAGAACCTGAACACCGATGGGTTCGAGGGGACCTCGCCAGTCGGGAGCTTCCCACCCAACGGGTATGGGCTCTTCGACATGGCGGGCAACGTGTGGGAGTGGACCTGCGACTGGTACCAGGAGCGCCACCAGGGCAACGGCGGCAAGGCGTGCTGCATCCCCGTCAACCCGCGCGGCCCCGCCTCCAGCGGCAAGAGCCTGGACCCGAGCCTCCCGCACGTGAGCATCCCCCGCCGCGTCCTCAAGGGTGGCAGCCACCTTTGCGCGTCCAACTACTGCCTGCGCTACCGCCCCGCCGCGCGCTCGCCGCAGTCCATCGACAGCGGAACCTCGCACATCGGATTCCGATGTGTCGTCCATGTCTCGGACGCGTGAGACGCCAACGTTCCTCCCGGAAAAACGACCGGGTTCCGCTGGGTTGGGGCCCCCCTGTCGTGAACATGAAAGCCCTGCTAGTTTGCGCTCCCATTACAGAGCTGTGTTATCAGCAGATCCTGTTTCGCGAGTCAGCGACTGAAACAGCGGATTGGCCCAGGGGACACTCGAGTGAAGAGCGACGCGACACGGACACTGTTGGTGACTCGGGCGGACCTGCGCTGCATCGTGGAGGCAGTGGGTGCGGACGCGCTGATGGACGAGCTCATCCGCGCGCTCACCGACGCGCTGCGCACGTTCGACGGAGAGCTCACCGAGGTGCGCAAGCGGGACGGCTTCCTCACGGAGCATCCGCGCCAGCCCGGGTGTCTCGAGTGGATGCCGGTGATGCAGAAGGGCGGCGCCGTCACCGTGAAGATGGTGAGCTACAGCCCCTTCAACCCCGAGGAGCAGGGGCTGCCCACCATCATCGCGACCAACAGCCTGTATGACTCCAGGACGGGCCACCTGGTCGCGCTGATGGACGGCGTGTTCGCCACGGCGCTGCGCACGGGCGCGGCCTCCGCGGTGGCCACGCGCTGCCTGGCCTCGCCGGACAGCCGCGTGCTGGGCCTGGTGGGCTGCGGCGCGCAGGCGGTGACGCAGCTGCACGCCATCAGCCGCGTGTTCCCGCTCACGGAGGTGCTCGCGTACGACACGAACCCGGAGGCGCAGGCGTCGCTCGCGCGTCGCACGGCGTTCCTCGGGCTGGACGTGAAGCAGGTGTCGCTGTCGGAGCTGGAGGAGCGCTCGGACATCATCTGCACCGCGACCTCCATCGCCGTGGGCGCCGGCCCCGTCATCTCCGGCAAGGCGCTCAAGCCGCACGTGCACGTCAACGCCGTGGGCTCGGACCTGCCGGGCAAGACGGAGCTGCCGCGCGCGCTCCTGGAGAAGAGCCTGGTGTGCCCGGACTTCACCGTGCAGGCGCTGGTGGAGGGCGAGTGCCAGCAGTTGAAGCCCGAGCAGGTGGGCCCGGACCTCGTCACCCTGGTGAAGAACCCGGACCGCTACGAGTCCTGGCGCCAGCAGGCCACGGTGTTCGACTCCACCGGGTACGCGCTGGAGGACCAGGTCGTCACCGCGCTGTTCCTCCGTCACGCGGAGAGGCTGGGGCTGGGCACGTCGGTGGGGCTGGAGACGGTGGGCGGCGACGCGTTGGATCCCTACTCGCTCCTGCACGAGCCGGGGGCCGCGGCCCGCGGCAACCTGCGCCGCGCCACGGGGAGCTGAAGCCACCGCCTCAGAGCTCCAGGAGGATCTTCCCGAAGCTCGCGTTGGACTCCATGTACCGGTGCGCGTCCGCCACGCGCGCCAGCGGGAAGGTGGTGTCGATGACCGCGCGCACGCGGCCGTCGACGAGCCGGGGCAGCCAGCGCTCGCGGAAGCGCTGGACGACGGCGACCTTGGCGGCCAGGGGCAACGGACGCAGCGCCATGCCCTTGAGCTGGAGGCGGCGCAGCACCACCTGCTTCAGGTCCAGGTCGCCGCGGATTCCGTCCATCAGCCCCACGAGCATCAGCGTGCCGCCGAAGCGCAGCGCGCGCAGGTTGCGGCCCAGCGCCGCGCCTCCGACGAAGTCCTCCACCACGTCCAGGCCGCGGCCCTTCGTCCACTCGGGCACCGCGTCCGCGAAGTTCTCGCGCGTGCGCACCACGCCCGCGGAGGCGCCCAGCGCCAGACACCGGCGCAGCTTCTCGTCGCTGCCCACGGTGACGAAGACGGTGGCGCCCACCTCGCGCGCCACCTGGATGCACGCGGTGCCGATGCCGCTGCCCGCGGCGTGGATGAGCACGGACTGACCGGGCCCCAGTCCGCCCAGCTCGACGAGCGACTCGTGCGCGGTGCAGTACGCCTCGGGCGCGGCCGCGGCCTCGACGAAGGACCAGCCCTCCGGAATCGGGAGGGTCATCCCCTCCTCCATCAGGCACGCCTCCGCGTAGCCGCCGCCGTCCACCAGCCCGAAGACGCGCGCGCCGGGCTGGAAGGCGCGCACCTCGTGGCCCACGGCCTCCACCTCGCCCGCGACCTCGATGCCGAGCAAGGGACTGGTGACGCCGGGAGGCAGCGTGTAGCCGCCGGCGCGCTGGCTGGTGTCTCCGCGGTTGAGGGCGGAGGCGCGCACGCGCACGAGGAGCTGACGGGGGCCGGGGACGGGCCGGGGTCGGGTCTCCAGGTGGAGCTGCTCCGGACCGCCTGGAGTCCGCACGACGACCGCGGTCATCACCTCAGTAGTTCGCATCCACGTCCACGCCATGGCGCCGCAAGGGCACGAGGAAGGAGCGCTCGAAGGTCATCACGACGGTGCCGTCCGCCTTGAGGCCCTTCGTCTCCACGGTGACCACTCCCTGTTTCGCGCGAGAGCGGGACCTCCTCTTGGCCAGCACCCGGCTCTCCGCGTACAGGGTGTCCCCCACGAAGACGGGGGCCGTCAACCGGATGCGGTCCCACCCGAGGTTCGCCACGCCCTTGGCGCTGGTGCTGTTCAGACTCATCCCCCCGACGATGGCCAGGGTGACGAGGCTGGACATCAGCGGCCGCTTCCACTCGGTCTTGCTGGCGTAGACGGCGTCGATGTGGAGCGGGTGGGTGTTGAGGCTGAGCAGCGACTGCCACATGTTGTCCACGTCGGTGAGGGTGCGGCCGGGGCGGTGCTCGAAGACATCGCCCACCTCGAAGTCCTCGTAGAACAGCCCGTGTGTCTCGCGGTAGCGCTGCTTGCCCACCTTCTTGTGGGCGGCCACCATCTTCTTCATGAGTCCCCGCTCCCGGAGCCCGCGCGCAGGTGGACGGGCGCCATGGCCTCGTCATGCTGGACGCTCGCCAGCACCCGCCGCGCCACCGTCACGAGCGGGGGGCCAATCATGCTCCCTCCGACCACGTGGATGCCGCCCTTTCCGTCACCGGCCTGCGCGAGCACCCGGCGCGCGTGGGCCACCATCTGCGGCGTGGGCCGCAGCGCCGCGTGCACCACGCCGACCTGGTCCGGGTGGATGACGATCTTCCCGGTGTAGCCCAGCGCCCCCACCTTGCGCGTCTCCTCCTCCAGCCCCGACAGGTCTCCCAGGCCGAAGTACGGCGAGTCGATGGCGTTGAGCCCCGCGATGGCCGCCGCCATGGCGATGCGCGAGCGCGCATAGAGCATGGGCTCCCAGGACAGGGACACGCCCATCTGCGCGGACAGGTCCGCGGCGCCGAAGATGAGGCCGCGCAGGCGCGGCGCGGACAGGGCGATGGCGTCCACGGCCTCCACGCCGCGCGCCGTCTCGATGATGGCCAGGAGCGACAGCTCCGGGAAGCGGTCTCCCAGGAGCGCGTCCAGTTGCTGGATTTCGGCGGGCGACTCCACCTTGGGCAGCAGCAGGGCATCCAGTCGCGCGTTGGAGTCCAGCAGCGCGAGCACGTCGCGCAGGCCCGCCTCGGTGCGCAGGCTGTTGATGCGCAGGCACAGCGGCCCGCGTGGGCGGGAGGAGGACAGATAGGACAGCGCCAGCCGGCGAGCCTCCGACTTCAGGGCGTGGGGGACACCGTCCTCCAGGTCGAGCAGTCCCATGTCCGCGCCCACCTCCACCGCCTTGTCGAAGCGGGAGGGGTCGATGGCGGGCGTCACCAGGAAGGACCTGCACTGCAAGGGCATGGTCATGATGCGAGTGGCTCCGAGGTCCCGGGCGCCGCCAGCTCCAGCACGGCGTCACACAGCCGCTGGAGGTCCTCGGTGGACAGGTTGGAGCGCAGCATGATGCGAAGCCCCGCCCGCCCCTTGGGGACGATGGGGAAGAACACGGCGGACGAGTAGAAGCCCGCGGCCATCAACCGCCGCGAGCGCTCCACCGCCAGGGGCTCGGGCCCCACGTCGATGATCTTGATGGGGAAGTCCTCGCCCGCGGTCCGCGTGGGCACGCGCTCGTCGAAGTAGCGCACGTTGGCCCGGAGGGCGCGCTGTCGCTCGGCCAGGTCGGCGCCGCCGTGCAGCCGCGCCGAGGCCAGGCTCGCGCCGATGGCCGGAATCGACAGGCTCTGGGACCAGCCCAGCGGACCCGCGAAGCGGCCCACCAGGTCCGCGTGCTGCTGGGGCCCCAGCATGACGGCGCCGCCCGCCGTGCCGAAGCCCTTGCCCAGCGAGCCGATGATGATGGTGCGCGAGTTGACCTCGCCGCCCATCGTCGCGCGCACGTAGCCCTCGCCCGACGCGCCGTAGATGGAGAGCGAGTGCGAGTCGTCGAAGTAGAGGAACAGCCCGTACTTGTCCTGCAGGTGGAACAGGTCCTTCACGATGGCCACGCCGCCCATGGAGTAGAAGCCGTCCGCCACGTACGCGACGCGCGCGTGCTTGCGGCAGAGGTCCTCCAGGAAGTCCAGGTCGTTGTGCGGCGCGGTGATGACGTGCGTCTCATCCGCGCAGATGGGCTTGATGAGGTTCATCGAGAAGTGCGCGGACTTGTCGAAGACCAGGATGGGCTTGTGCCCGTCGGGCAGCAGGTGGCCGGACGCGATGAGGGGCAGGAGGCCCGCGCTGGCGGAGCTGGCGGAGTTGGTGACGATGGTCTTCGCGCGCCAGCGGTGGCTCAATTCCTCCTCGAGCGCGTCCAGGTCCGCCAGCCGGATTCGCAGCCGGGAGATGGACATGCACAGGGTGCGCTCGCGCTGGAGCACGTCGATGGCGCCCTGGAGCACGTCCGGGTGCGAGTCCAGCCCCAGGTACGAGCACGAGCACATGTTGATGAACTCGCGGCCATCCGGCAGTGCCAGCGTGCCGCGTCCGGTGTTATGCACCGACAGGTCCAGCAGCCCCGCTTCCTTCGCCGACGTGAACGACGGATTGCCGTGGCCGATCATCGACTCCGTGTTGCGATAGCGATTCTTGAGTTCCATGACCGCTCACTCCTGCCCTTCGAATCCTGGGATGACCGCGTCGATTCCGACCCGCATGTCCGGCGTCGCCAGCACCGCGTCGACGAGCGCGGAGAAGGCGTCACACAGTCGTCGCGCGGTGTCGGGCTCGAACAGGTCGGTGTTGAACTCCAGCAGCCCGGAGAACCCGTCCTCCTGCTCCTGGAGCGAGAGCGTCAGCTCGTAGATGGAGGCACCGCGATCCGACGGCATCGGCATCAAGGTCAGCTCCGGCAGTTCCAGCGATTCTGCGGGAGTGTTCTGGAGCACGAACATCACCTGGAAGAGCGGCGCCCGGTTCTGCTGTCGCTGGGGGACGAGGGTGTCCACCACCTGGTCGATCGGCACCTCCTGGTGCGCGTAGGCGCCGAGGGTGACGTCGCGCACCCGGGCCAACAGTTGCCGGAAGGAGGGATTGCCGCGCACATCCACGTTCAGCGCGACGGTGTTGACGAACAGGCCGATGAGCGACTCCACCTCCGGGAGCGCGCGGTTCGCGATGGGAGAGCCGATGACCAGTTCCTCCTGTCGAGCCCGGCGGCAGAGCAAGGTGCCGAACAGGGACAGCAGCGCCATGAACGGCGTCACGCGCTCGCGCTGGCACAGCAGGTTGAGCGCGTCACTGCGCGCGCGCCCCAGCGACACGGGAATCCAGGTGCCGTTGAACGTGCGCGTGGGAGGACGGGGCTTGTCGAGGGGCAGCTCCAGCAGCTTCGGCGCCTTCGCCAGGGCGTTGCGCCAGTAGGACAGCCGGGACTCCAGCTCGACACCGGACAGCCAGCGGCGCTGCCAGGCCGCGTAGTCGGGGTATTGAATCACCAGCGGAGGCAGCGACGGCGTCGAGCCGCGCGCGAAGGCGGTGTAGAGGTGGACCACCTCGCGGGTGATGACGCTCTCGGACCAGCCATCCGAGAGGATGTGGTGCTTGCTGAAGATGAACAGGTACTCGTCGTCCGCCAGGCGGATCAGACCGCCGCGAACCAGGGGTCCCTGCGTGAGGTCGAAGGGCTTGCGCGCGTCCTCGGCGATGCGACGGAGGACTTCTTCTTCGCGGTCCTCGCGGGCCCGGAAGTCCTCCAGCGGCAGGTCGATTCGCAACGTCGCGGCGACCTTCTGGACGGGCTGACCGGCTTCCTCGGTGAAGGTGGTGCGCAGGGACTCGTGTCGGTCCACCAGGGATTGGATCGCGGCCCGGAGCGCGTCCGGATTCAGCGCGCCCTTGAAGCGATAGGCCGCGGGCTGGTTGTAGGCCGTCGACTGGGGGTTGGCCTTGAACAGCTTCCACAGGCGCTCCTGTGAATAGGACAGCGGCACCGGCTTGTCGCGTGAGGCGGGGACGATGGGAGGCAGGGTCGCCAGCGGCGCGCGCGGCGCGGCCTCGATGCGTCGGGCCAGCGCGGCCACGGACGGTGCCTCGAAGAGCGTCGTCAGGTGGATGTCCGCCTTGAGCCGATGGCGGATGCGCGCCACCACCTGTGTCGCCAGCAGCGAGTGACCACCGAGGCTGAAGAAGCTGTCGGTGACGCTGACCCTCGGCAGCTTCAGCACCGACGCGAAGGCCTCCGCCAGCTGCGTCTCCAGCGTGTCCCTCGGCGCCACGAAGGGCGCCACGCCCCTCAGGCTCGCCAGGTCCGGCGCCGGCAGCTTCGCCCTCGCCACCTTCCCGCTCGGCGTCAGCGGCAGCGCCTCCAGCCTCACCAGCGCCGGCGGCACCATGTACTCCGGCAGCTTGCGCCCCAGCGCCTCCTTCAGCGCCTCCGGCTCCCACGCCGCCCCCGCCCTCGGCACCACGTACCCCACCAACCTCCTGTCCCC